>JAGCAL010000070.1 GCA_017652715.1 Candidatus Saccharimonadota bacterium
TACTTTCATAATCTGGTATCATCTCAACCCCAGAAGCATTCCTTGCTCCTGCTTCTATTCTAACATCTCTTCGAATCCGACTCGTTTCACCCCCATCTGGATTAACACAAAAATCAATATCCGCGCTAGACGAGAAAGTGAGTATTACCGAACTCAAAACGCCAGCGTAATCACCGACTGCATTATTTTTTATCTTTTCATTGACCTGAATAACACTACCACTATATGTATAGACAGTCCCCGAATTCGGATGTCTAATAATTAACACACTTCCGGAAAAAGAATCATAATAACAATTAGTCCCGTCGCAAGGTGGATTAATCGTAGCTCCCCACTTCGGCGTATAACTTTCAACTATCCCAAACGGCTTAACCTTCCCGCCTTCATTTACTAAAACATTTACATTCATATTTTTAAGTAGAGTTTTCGCATCCCCGTTTGTACTACCGCTCTCGTCACCCACTACCTCAGCATTAGCAATCACGTCATACACAAAAATAGCATGATCCGAATTCTGAGTCCCAGACGGATTCGTATTTTCCCCAAACGTTATCAACTTCCCATAGATAGCTCGCTCCGAACGCCCCCCGCCAATGTCCTGCACATTTAAAACCTCACTGTAAGCTGTCCTTAAAAATTCCATAAAACTTTGCACTGAATCATTATATCGTTGTTCAAAAATTGAATTCTGAACCCCTATCGTAACACCTAGAAAAAGCAAACTAGTAATAGCCAAAAAAAGCAGAACCTCGATTAACGTAAATCCCCGCCGATTATGCTTCGTCATACCTACATTTTAGCATAAGAGCTTTCGTATCGCAAATCAATAACTCAGGAACAAATATCTCATCCACTGATCAAAATTAGAATACGTTTTCTCCTCTTGAATAGCCGGCTTCTCTTTATGTTTATTCTTAGCCTCGTCCGAATTTATCGGCATCACTACCATCTTCTCACCCTCAAATTGCTTATCAAGATTCCGTCTCGCAAGTAACTCCTGATACTCATCCGATTTATAATACTCATTCTCAAGTTCCGCCGCCTCTACTTCTATGCTAGCTAGCTCAAGCGTCTTGCGCTCCGCCGTCAAGCGCTCCGACAGTTCCCAGTTTCTCGACATCGCCATAATCGCTTGATAGGTCCAAACCGCACATAAGATAATCGCTACTATTAATACTACATTTTCAATCGAAAAAAAATCATGCTTAAGTACGAACTTCAACTTTCTAAAAAAAGTTTTTATCTTGTTCATGCTTAATATTATAACATTTTGTGATAAAATAGGGTAGCGGGGGTATAGCTCAGTTGGTCAGAGCATGCGTCTTATACACGCAGTGTCCTTGGTTCGAGTCCAAGTACCCCCACCAGATTTTAGACAACTCGGCATTTTCGCCGATTTTTTAGTGATAAATTTCTGTTAAGTACCTTGCAAAAATAGTATGCAATTTTATACCGACGTTGCATGAAAAACGGGGTAAAAACTGCTACTTTATCCCTATTAAAATATCTGTTAATACCCTAAACAATTTGGTTAGTCAAGTTTTAGTGCTATAGTAATGGTATGAGTAATAATTTGGTTATTACTTCCGGTTATAAATATATAGATATTGATGCATACGCCAGCATCATAGCTTATCGTGAACTATTGAAGAAACAGGGAGTCAACGCGACCGCTTCTACTCTATCTACGCTTAATCAAAGTATCCCGCCCTTTATTTTAGGTTTAAAATATCGTCTTGATTCAGCGGATACACTAAAAGATGCAAAATATATCGTCTTGGACACATCTAATCCCGATTCCTTTGACGAGCGAGTTACTATCGATAATCTTGTCGAAATCATAGATCATCATACTGGTTTTGAGGATTATTGGAAAAACTATCCGAATGTCAAAACCCAAATTGAATTTATTGGTTCTATTTGTACTATAATTTTTGAAAGAATAGTTTCGTCTGGCTATACTGAAATTTTAGATACGGATCTTTGCAAATTACTAGTAGCTGGAATTTTAGACAATACATTAAATCTAAAATCTAGTATTACTACCGACCGCGACCACAATGCCTATAATAAGTTAATTAGGATAGGTAATATTTCGAGCGATTTTTATATAGAATATTTTTCTGCTTGCGAATCTGAAATCTTAAAAAACTTTACTAAAGCAATTAAAGACGACACAAAAATCGAGAAAGTTGGAGTTTTACCGGCAGTAATCGGCCAAATGGTCATCTTGAATATAAAAGACTTCAATATCGAAGAAATGAAAAAAGTTTTTGCAGAATACCCAGAATGGTTAATAAATGTCATTTCTCTAGAGGATGGTAAAAGCTATTTATACTTTGGCGGAGATACCGTGCAAGAAAGATTAGAAGAATTATTCGACAAGCAATGCGATGCTTATGATTTATTAGTGTTAGATAACTTCTTGCTTCGCAAACAAATCATGAAAAAAGCACAAGAAATGTCTTCTCTATAGATTATTAGCACCTGGGCAATCCACCCCTATCCAACCGTATATAAAACATACAAGATAAAAGCATCCAAAACTTCTTACTAGAACGCTTAAAACGAAGGCATGGCATTCAGCGAATTATTTTCGTAAATCGCAAGCGTAAAGCTATTGACATTAACAACCTCTTGAAGTAAAAAAGGTATTGAAGTTCACAAGGGCGAAGCATTCGCAGAGACGGGAGCTTCTTTTTTTATCAAATTAGTCGAATGATGTTTAAACGAAAAACAAAAAAACCGTGGCAATAAACACTCCGCCACGGTTCTTTGTAATACTTAATTTTCGACACTAACTATAGCAGTGTCAAGAAGGCCGAAAAATGCTTAAAACCTAGTCCCCTTGACAAAACAAGCTAAATATAGTATATATATCAAAGGTTTCGTATTCATTAAATACGAAAAATGTTGTTTAACAAGCAGTTTGAGAATCTAATTTTCTCGGGGGCCTCCAAGAAAATTCTACGCATAATCCCAAAAATCTTTTTCAGGAGCGCTAAAAATGAAAAAAAGATTATTGATAGCAATAGCGTTAGTGATTTCCTTAATTCTTCCGTTTACCTATATCACTTATAATCGCAACAAAGATTATAAATACGCCGACTCACGGAAAATAACGAGAATCGACAAATCCTACAGTAAAATCCAATCGCTAAATTTCCTTTATGAATACACCACAGACTGCGATATAGACTTAGCTGAATACAAAGAAGCCATCTTGCGCCATCTCAATAACTATAATATTAATTGGGAGAATTTCAACAAAACTACCACAACAAAGCAGTTGGTTATATCAAACCCAGCAGAAGAGTTTATAAAGCAGTTAGCCTTTTATAACGCAATAGAGCTGCTCGAGCTAATCGAATCGAGCATAGCACTTTACGACGACAGCAATAATTGCATTCTCCTAATGCCGATATTTAATCTCATCGAAGATCAAAATAAGCGGTTTTGCGTCTTCCTTCATGAACTGTCGCACCCGCTTCTAACCCCAGCAAACCAAATAACCGATGACTATATCTGCCCTCTAGAAGAAGGTGCTGCGGACTATCTGGCCAAAGTGGTTGCTGAAAGCCTTGATATTGATTTCGTATCAGGTTACCAAAATGAGTGTCTAGCCATAGAATGGCTTATGGCTATATACGGCGAAAATGAGATAATCCAAGTCGTGCGAAACAATATGTTAGATGAGCTAATCGATTCTGGGACAAAAAACGGCATGAGCGCAAAGTTAAATTATGCTTTAGAATCGATGAGAGAGAAAGACTACAAAAGTATCTATAGTAATATCGTATTAGATATTTTAATACATCTCGCTAAAAACGCGAACAAAGAATCAGAAGTAAGCACACTGTATAAAGAAGCAGTCGCATCCTTTAAAAATCCCGATATAAAGTATTTCAACAAACTGCTATACGAATAATATAGGCAGGGCAAAAAGACAAGGCCCTGCCTTTTTGCACTCTATCTATGCTACTTTTAGCACAACCAAGGCCATTCAATAAAACTACTGATTAAAAAAACGTCCGTGCAAACGGACGTTTTTCGTTTACGCTATAATTATTTCTTCTTGAGAGTCAAGAAACCGTTGCGTGGGTTTTCGCAAACTACGCGGTCAGCTGGAAGGTCACAAGGAGTACCTTTGCCGCCTTTTTCGTCCTTTGTAAAGAAATAGATTGTCTGAGACTTGCCACCACGAAGAGTAACTTCAGATTTGTGTAGATAGTATTTCACGCCTTTACCGTTGGTGTGTGCATAAGCCATTTTAGCTTTCCTCCTTAAGTTAATATATTTTTATCTTATGACCTCGTAAACAAAATGTCAAGGGGTTTTCAAAGATTTTCCAAACTCTAAACAAACAACAGGGATAATCTTAAAATAATCCAAATTATACATCTGATAAAAATTACAACAATAATAATAAGCGTTATAAGCAGCATAAATCCAGTCAATGTCGGCGCCCAAAGCGGAGAAGAATATTCCTTACGGTAAAGTTCCGTTGATGGCAGGCTCGCAATAATCTTATCCTGCAGTTCATCCGCCGCCGGATACTTATTAATCTCACTCATCATACAATTTATAAAGTTAGCATCATTCCAGGTCCATCCGTTCTGAATCGCAAGCGGCTGACAAACAGAAGAAGCCATCGCATAAACATTTCCGTTCGGATTATTATCGGAAAAGTTCTTTTCTGCCTCTTGGAGCGCCGCATTCGCCGCTCTGATATACTGATGCTCTAGATAAAAGAGTCCGGTTCCGAACTTTATCTCCTGTCTCCCATTATTATCCTCTATATTTATTACAATATTAGAAAAAACAAATTTCTTTAATTCCTCTAGAGTCCGTTGAATCTCCTCGTCATTCTCCGCCGCGTCCGCCGCAATTACATCATCTCTTAATTTAGTCATCTTAATATGGTCAAAGCGTAGAAACGTCGCATCCAAAAAAAGCAGCGGAATCAAAACAACAATCAGCTGCCAAGTTTTTATCTTAAACTTTCTTGGCCCACGCTTTTTCATAAACTCATTATAACATTTTTATGCTTGCACGAATCAAAAACCTTTGCTAGAATGGTCCATGTCGCTTACTTTATTACCTATTACGGTGGGCAGGTCGAAAAAGCGATAACAATTAAGGAGAATATTAGATACATGCGTATCAAACGACTAAAACGTGAAGCTTCACGCAAAAAGTCAACTATAGCTCCTGCCGCATGGCAAGAGTTTATCGAAATCTAGAAAACGAACCGGGCTGTGTCCCATCAAAAAATCCCCTTCCGGGGATTTTTTGTTTTACTCTGTACTTGTTTTTGCTTCGACAATATCTTTTATTAATCTTATAAAGTCATCCCCTGAACGTGCCGAGTCCCAAGTAATCGTCTTTCCATTCACGGTTACGCTTCCTTCACTTCCCCAGCTAATTAACTGCCCGTCGATATAAAACGCCGGCGTCCCAGAAACACCTACTCTCTTCCCAATCCCCATATCAAAGCTAATCTTCTTCGAAACCTTATCGCTCGCAAGATCGCTATTAAACTTATCCATGTCGCCCTTCCCCCCGGTCACTTCCTCAAAATACTTATCAAATAATTCCGTCCTCTCCGACGTCGAAGCATATTCCCATTCCGACTGCTCTTCAAACAACTTGTCCGCATATTCCTTCCAATAACCCTGTAAACCAGCCGCTTCCGCCGCCGACGCTGCCGCCGTTCCGTTTTGATGATAAGATAGTAAGAAGTTTCGATAAACTACCGCTAACTTACCTTCTAACTGCTCAACTACCCGATTAACTCGCGTATTAATCGAAGCACATCCAGGGCACTGAAAATCTGCATACTCAAAAATCAAAACCGGCGCCTCTGGATTCCCCTTTACGTGATCTCCGATATTTCCATTATTATCAGTAGCGCTAATCACCGAATTAAAATCATAATCATCATAATTTGTCGCCTTATTGTTCCCATCAATTACTGCATAAGTCGCAACACCAAGTAATATTACCACTAAAATCCCGATAACCAGCCCAGCCACCGAAAAACCTTTATATTTCTTCATATAACTCCTTTATGTTATAATATTATATCATGTGGCATGAGTTTTTATGTAAAATTGTTAAATTTCTCGACCCTAAGCTCGAAAAATATCGCGTACATAAAAAAGAAGTCAAGCCGAAATATACTCCAAAGTCTCTAGAAGATTTTATCGGTGTTCTCCAAAGAACTCCGAAAAGTATCTTAAGCGACAAAGACCGCGACCGCATCGCCGCCATCATGAGCTTCGAAGAACGAAAAGTCGAAAACCTCATGGTGCCAAAATCTAAAATGGTCTTCGTTAACTCAAAAGACATTTTAGGCCCGCTAGTCCTAGATAAACTATACAAGTCCGGCTTTACAAATTTCCCAGTTGTCGACAATCATGAAAAAGTTAAAGGCATCATACATACTGAAGCTCTTAATGCTCTCGAAATTAAGAAAACCGACCGCGCCGAAAAATATATGAGTAAAGACGTTAACTACCTCCACCTCGACGACTCCCTTCAGTTTGCCGTTTCAGAAATCGAACGCACAAATAGTTACTACTTCCTAGTTCTAGACAACAAAGAAACCCTGGCTGGCTTCTTTACGATTCAGATGCTCCTAGATTATTTACTAGGTTAAATAACCTCTTTTTATGGTATAATATACTCCATGAGAATTTTATCAAACGAATTAGAGAATTATCTAGGCAAAGCCGTTACCGTCGAAGGTTGGGTAAACTCCCGACGCGATCACGGTGGACTAATTTTTATTGATCTTCGCGACCATACTGGTATTATCCAGTTAGTTGTTACACCAGAAAACGCCGATTCTTTCAAGCTCGCCGAAGCCGTACGAGATGAATACGTGTTAAAAGCTACCGGAAAGATGCGCGAGCGTGCGCCAGAGTTAATTAACCCTAACATCCCGACCGGTAAAATCGAGTTAGTTGTCGAAGAATTAACTCTACTAAACAAATCTGATCCTCTTCCCGTACATACTCATGACGACGGCGAAAAATCCTCCGAAGAAATGCGTCTTCGATATCGCTATCTTGACCTTCGTCGTCCTTCGATGCAAAAACTTTTGAAGCGTCGCTCGGAGTTCTATCGCTTCATTAGAAACTATATGTATGACCATGATTTCACCGAAATCACAACCCCGATTCTCGCTAACTCATCCCCCGAAGGTGCTCGCGACTTTCTCGTTCCGTCTAGACTTCATCCAGGTAAATTCTATGCCCTCCCCCAAGCCCCGCAACAATTCAAACAACTTCTCATGGTTGGCGGCGTTGATAAATATTTCCAAATCGCTCCTTGTTTCCGAGATGAAGACCCGCGTGCTGACCGACTTTATGGCGATTTCTACCAGCTCGACCTCGAAATGTCCTTCGTAGATGATGGCGAAGTCGTACGTGAAGAAATCGAACCACTCTATCTAAAACTCGCAACCGAATTTAGTAACAAAAAACTAGTCATAAAATCCGAACCTGCTAAGCAGTTTATTCCTAAGGGCGGCAAAGTTCCCCGCCTACCCTATGCCTTCTCTATGGAAACTTATGGCGTCGATAAACCCGATCTCCGCTACGGCATGGAACTAATCGAATTAACCGATGTCTTTAAAGATACGAATTTCAAAGTTTTCCAAGCTCCTTGCATTAAAGCAATCTGCGTCAAGGGCGGCGCCTCTCTTACTCGTCGCGAAATCGACGAATTTACCGAAAGGGCGAGAAAAGAAGGCGCCGGCGGTTTAGCATATATATTATATAGTGATAACGAAGCTAAATCCCCAATCCTTAAGTTCATGAGCGAAGCCGAAATTAAAGGCGTTAAAAAACTTACTGGTGCCGAAAACGGCGACGCTGTATTCTTTGGCGCCGACGAACGCGCAAAGGTTAATAAAGTATTAGGTCAACTCCGCATCGCCTTCGCCGACCACCTCGGCCTGAAAAAATCCGACGAGATTGCCTATACCTGGGTTGTAGACTTCCCGTTCTACGAATGGGACGACAAGAAGAGAAAGCTCGATTTCGGTCATAACCCATTCAGTATGCCTAAAGGCGGTCTCAAGGCTCTTGAAGAGCTTTGCGCTACGGATTCAGAAGACCCGAAGCGAAAATACTTGGAGCTCGTCGCTGATCAATTCGACATGGTCATGAACGGATACGAAGTATGCTCTGGCGCCGTAAGAAACTACAATCCAGAAATCATGTACAAAGTATTTAATATTCTAGGCTACAATAACGAGTATGTTGAAGCTCGTTTCGGCGGTATGCTTTCCGCCTTCAAGTTCGGCGCTCCTCCTCATGCTGGTTGCGCTCCAGGCCTAGATCGCATCTTCATGGTACTAGAAGATACCGAAAACATTCGCGACATTGTCGCCTTCCCGAAAAACGGTTCCGGCGTAGACCTCATGATGAATTCCCCATCCGAAGTTGACCAAACCCAGCTCGACGAAGCCCACCTCGCCATCATCGAAGACGATTAAATCAGCTCTATCTACTTCTTTTTCTTAAATAGCTTTGGCATATTTAATTGAAAATTAATAGCATTCTTTTGGAATGTTCTGGCGGTAAGATAAATCATTAATACCGAAATAAAAGTTATTTCGATCAAACCTATAATTAACTCCGGCGCACTTAAAGTCCCAAACGTATTACGAAGCATTAAAGCAACCGGCGCTGAAAGCGGAAAATAGGTAAAGAACTCTACTAAAAATGTCACCTCGCCAGACAAAAACATCTGCATAAAATAAAGTGGAAATACCGAAGCTACAATTGCCGGCCCCATAAAATTCGACGCGTCCCGTGCGTTCGGCGTAAACGCTCCAATACAAGTCAAAATGCCAGTAACAAACAAAATCGAGAACAAGAATAAAATCACACTAGTTACAACCATGAACGGATCGACCTCAATCACACTAAGAACCGAACTTACTATCGGATTATCCCGATTTAAGAACACTAAAATTAATACTGGTACCATAAAAGCAAAAATCTGAATAAATCCGAGTATAATCATTGCAATCATCTTTCCAATAATTAAAGTCTTCGCCGACACGGCCGTCAGAATCATCTCGGAAATCCGGTTTTCCTTTTCTTCCACGACAGTCATAGTAAGCCGATTACCCCCAAGTACCAAAAATAGGAAAAATGCTACTAAGAAAAGCCCAGGTATAATTGCTCGTCCGAGCACATTCGCATTCTCCCCGCTCGATGAAATCTGTGTCACCTCAACTTCATATTCACCCGTAATCGCCAGAATATCTTTCTCCGGCAAAGTCGAAGACGCAAAACCTCTTAATATCCCCTTAATTGCATCAGATCTAAAATCAAATAAGTGTAATCCATCCGCAACCTGATAAAACTCTAACTTTTTGGTCTCCGCAAAGTCTGCTGGAATATAATAAAACAGTTCTACCTCACCACTCTTTACCGCACTAATTCCCTCATCCCGAGTCTGATAAAGCGAAAAAGGATTCTCCTTTGGCAAAACCCCAGCCTCGTCAGTAATTGCAACCTTAGTATCCTCCGAAAAATCAACTTGAGTACCACTATTCTCCTGCGAAAAACCAATCAAAAACATTAAACCCATAAACGCCGGAACTAAGAGCACCGAAAGCCAAAACGAAGGTTTCTTTAACTGGCGAACAATCTCAAATTTAACTACATTAGATAACGCTTTACTCATTTTGTTCTCCATACGTCTCAATAAAAATTTGATCTAAAGACTTTCCACCAAACTTTTTCTTAATCTCAGCAATCGTACTATAAACCATTGCCCTACCATCCTTAAGCAAAAGAGCGCGGTCGCAAAGCTTTTCCACTTCGTCCATATAATGCGTAATTAATATTATTGCGCAACCTTTTTTATGTAATTCTTCAATAATCTCCATCAAAAGTCTTCGGTTCATCGGATCAAAACCTTTAGTCGGCTCATCCAAAATCAAAAGCTTAGGATTTCCCTTAATACAAACACCAAGCTGCACCTTTTGCTGCTGTCCGCCGGAAAGCTTTTCTAATTTCTCATTCTTTTTATCGATCAAATCTACACGATTTAGATATTTTTCTACCCATTCTAAAGGATTTTTTACGTCCTTAAGCTTCGCGAAATACATTAAGTTATCGATTACGGTTTCTTTTTTATAAAGTCCGCGTTCTTCTGGCAAATACCCCACCGCAACATCAGTATCCTCCGAATCATAAACCTCCCCATCAATCAAAAGTTCTCCGCCACTCGCCTTATAAAATCCGAGCAAAGCTCGCACCGTAGTAGTTTTTCCAGATCCATTCGCCCCAAGAAGTCCAAAAATCTCACCCTTTTTTACATTAAAACTTAAATCTTCAATTACCGTCTTATTCCCAAACTTCATCTTGAAGTTTTTTACCAAAACCACATCCTTCATAACTCACATTATATCAAAAAATTGGAATCTGCTTCCAATTTTTCTCAATAACTAATTAAATCTTATGGTAGGGCCGGCTGGAATCGAACCAGCATCATATCCTTAGAGGGGATATGTCCTATCCGTTGAACGACGGCCCCAAGTGAGGGAATAAATCTGAAATTCATTTCAGATTTATTAACGAACGCCGGGTGCCGACGACTTCAGTCGACGGCCCCAAGTGAGGGGATAAATCTGAAATTTATTTTAGATTCATGAACGAACGCCTCATACCGACGGCTTCGTCCTATATATTATACCCTATTCTTCCGGTTTTCTCAATTTATAATAGATAGACGGCGCAAAACGAATTGGCGCGAGCGCTGACTGCGCCTTATCTTCCATCTTTACCAAATTATCAGTCTTGAAAACCTTCTTTAAAGTCTTACTTCGGAAATTAGAAACTGACAAAACCTTCTCAGTGCTAAATCCAGTTTTCAAGAATATATCCTCAACATATTTCGGATGATAATTATAAAAACCATCTTTCGATATTTCTTTGTAATTAGCCACCTTCTTATCAAATGGATTCACCTTACTCTTACCAGTAATATAACGCGCAATCTTTGGCAAAGTTCGCTTATTCGCAACCTCAATAACCGCTACGCCGCCTGGCTTCAAAACCCGATAAAGTTCAGCCATCGCCTTATCCATATGCTTCAAATGATGCGTTACCCGTATCATCATCAAACCATCTAACTCATTATCCTTAAACGGCAACTTATAAATATCACCAGCCCGAGTTTCAATCTTATCACCATACATTTCCTTAGCCTGCTCAAGCTCAGTCTTAGAATAGTCAAAAATAATCACCTTATGCGCACGCTTTAAATACTCCCCGGCTAAACGTCCATAACCGCCGCCAATATCCGCAAACTTCTCCATCCGCTTCGGCAACAATTTACGAATCGCCATCCTATCGGCCTGGTCTTCGTACTCGCGGTCTACATTTTCCCAAAATTCTTTTTTATAATCATAACCATTATAGTCAGAAACAACTTTTTCACTCATAAACACTATTATATCACAATGCGCTAAATTACCCTCGAAACTTCTTCTAGAGTCGTCTCGCCTCTTAGAGCAGCTAGTACGCCCTTTTGTTCAAGCGTCAACATCCCATTCTTCTTAGCCGTCTCCTCAATCGCCTTCGTGTTTATATCCGCTACTTCCCCGCGAATAAACGCCTGAATATCATCCGAAACCACTAGCTGTTCCATTATCACCGTCCGCCCGTTATATCCAAACGGATCCTGTTCCGTCACAACCGGCTCATAAAGCACTATATTATCTAAGTCTACTCCCGTCATTTTCTCCCGTGGGACGCCCTCGAAGAGTTCATGGATGTATCTCATCTCCGCTTCAGTTACCTCTCTCGTTCTTTTCGAATCAGCTAACTTCCTAACTAATCTCTGCGCAATTACTAGCCTAATCGAACTCGAAAAAATCGGATTCGCGCCTATTAAATCAATCATGCGCGAAAACGCCGCCGACGTCGAATTAGCATGGAATGAACTCAAAACTAAATGCCCCGTAATTGAAGCCTGAATTGCAGTTTTCGCCGTATCGCTATCCCGAATCTCCCCAACCATCACTACATCCGGGTCAAGCCGAAGAACCGACCGTAACCCTTCCGCAAACGAACCCCCCGCATTGGTATTAATAGGAATTTGCGAAATCCCAGTAATTCCATATTCAATCGGATCCTCAAGTGTAATAATCTTACGATCCGTCGTGTTTAACGCATTTAACATTGAATAAAGCGTTGTCGATTTACCCGAACCAGTCGGCCCAACCATGAGTACTAACCCACGCGGATGCGAAATCACTTGATCAATTTCATCTCTTTCTTCTTCTGACAAACCTAATAAATCCAAATTAAGTAGCGACTCATCAAAATTAAACAACCTAAGTACAGCGTCCTGACCATACATCGTCGGGATCGTCTCAACACGAATATTTAAAATATGCGACGAACCGTCCCGAAAAACTTCCTTTTGCATATGGCCAGATTGTGGCTGGTTCGACGCAATCGAAACATTTGCCCGCGAGGACAACTCGCCCATAAAAATTCGATAACGGTCTTTATCTATATTCGCTACAGGATGCAAAATCCCGTCCACCCGCATCCGAATTCGAATCTCATTCCTTAAATTCTCAATATGAATATCCGAAGCTCCTAGCTTGTCAGCCTGGTCAACTAAGAAATCAAACACCTTCTCCGTCGAAACAATACTAAGCGTTTTCGAAACCGATTCAATCGTTTCCGAATCCCCTTCCCCCGCAATCTTAATATCATCATATTTAATCTCTCTCGGCGGATCGTATCTCAATATAAAAACTTTATAAGCCGAGTTCGAAATTAAGAAGAAATCAACCTTCTCACCCTCATCAGTATACTCTTGACGCATATGCTCAATTAGCGAACGTGGAGTCTGACTCGTAATCATAAATTGATAATGTTCCTCGCCTCCACCTTTCTGCAAAGGTATGATAAAATCTCGATGCATCTCAGGAACTTCTAGTAGGTCCGGCACTAACGGAATCTCATTCTCAAATTCTCGTGTATCTAAATATGGAAAACCTAAAATTCTCGCCCGATCCGCGGTTGCTCTTTCCTCATTATCGCGTCGTTTTTGCTGAATCTCATTTTCGTCCATATTCACATTATATCATAAGCATAACCAAATTAAACTACCGCATTAATCTAATACATATAAACCGTCAAAAAATGTTATAATATGCTTATGGCAATTATTGAAATGTTCTTCTGGTGGTACGCCTCTGGTTGGGCTGTTTTTGCTCAAAAAACAAAATCCTTCCTTTCTAACATTATCGACTTCTTTTCCATGAATTCGCTCATCCGTACACTCTTTAAACCGTTCCGCCAAATCTCCGCCGAAACCGCTAACGAAAACGCCTCCCTAGATTTAAAATTCCATATGTTTATCGACCGTCTTATTTCGCGCTTCATCGGCTTCGCTACCCGCCTAGTCCTTCTTGTCGCCGGTCTATTTCTCATCCTAGTTGGGGGAACTATTAGCTTAGTATTAATTATCATCTGGCCCCTCGTCCCTCTCATGCCAATCATCGGACTCGTCCTGACTATTATGGGGGTTACGCTATGAGTCACTCATTCGAATTTGATTCTAAAAATCCTCGCGTACATAAAGCCTACCAAAAACGAATTTTTAATTCCCCCGCCGTTCTACTTTTTAACTTCATAATTCTCGTCGTCCTTCTTGCTGGCGGTGGCGTTTTATTTTATTTCAAAAGCTGCTTCTGCTGGCTACTCTTCGGCTGCTCCGCCTTCCCGATTGTATTTATGTTCTGGGTAAAAAATTCCCTTTCTGAAATCCCCATAAAAAATTCACAAAAATTCACCGATTTAATTTCCGAAGATTTACTCCTCCTACTTAACGAAAAAATGACTCCGACCGACCTAGTAAGAATCCTCCCAAAAACCCGCAGCGGACTCTTTCTCATGGTTCGTTTCGAACTCCCGAAATCATTCTTTGAACAAATCGGAGGTCTCCTCCCCGCCGCGACCGAGCCAATCTACGATTCAGCTTGTAAAATCCGCCAAGAAACTCAATCCGAAGAAATCACTGGTGCAATCCTCGCAGTTGCCATTATCGAAAACTTACCAAATTATGAACAAATCTTAAGCCAACTTAAACTATCTATTCATGACTTATACCAAGGCATAACCTGGTATAACTACCTTAACGGACTCGTCAAAGGCGGACGAAAAACCCTTCATACTGGCGGCATCGCTCGAGATTTTGCCTTCGGCTACACTCCGACTTTGGAGCATTTCGCGCTCAACCTTTCTGTTCGCTATATGGGTACTAACGAACGCATCCAACAAGCCGAGAATAAAGAAATTATCGAAAAAATCATCCACACCTTTAGTCACACTGGCCGCCAAAACGTCGCTCTCGTCGGCGCATATGGTTCTGGCCGTTCTACTCTCGTTAGTTCGTTCGCCGAAACCTTAATGAATGCCGATTCGAAAATTCCCAATTCCCTAAAATATCGCCAAATTTACGCCCTCGATGCCCCCAGTCTAATTTCCGCCGCAAAAAACTCCGGCGAAATCGAATATCTCATGATCAAAATTTTAAACGAAATCTATTCCGCTAGAAATATTATCCTTTGTTTAGACAACGCCCATCTTTTCTTTGAAGAAGGCCCCGGCTCGGTCGACATCGCGAATCTCCTAGTTCCGGTCCTAGAAGCCGGTAAAATCCGTATTATCATGATAATGGATGACCAAAAGTTTCTCGAAATATCCGCAAAAAATCCGAACCTCACTAATTTATTAAACAAAATCGTCGTCACTCCGACAGACCAAAACGAAACTATAAAAATCCTCATGGATCAAGTTCCCTATTTTGAACACCAAAAAAATGTCATTTATACTTTTAAATCTCTCCTTGAAGCCTATAGATTAAGTAAACAATATATCCACGATATCGAAATGCCAGGTAAAGCTAAGCTCCTGTTAGAATCATCCGCCAGCTTCGCCGAAAACGGCTTAGTAACCGAAACTTCCGTCCAAAATACTATAGAGAGAACCTACGGCGTAAAAATTAAAGTTGCCGAGGATAACGAAGACCGCGAAACTCTTCTTAATCTCGAAAATCTAATTCACGCTCGCATGGTCGACCAAGTCGAAGCCGTCTCGGCAGTCTCTAACGCTCTTCGTCGCGCCGCTGCCGGCGTTAAAAATCAAAGTCGCCCAATCGGCACTTTCCTTTTCCTCGGCCCAACCGGCGTCGGTAAAACCGAACTCGCAAAAACTCTTTCCGAAGTTTACTTTAACGGCGAAAATAATATCATCCGTATCGACATGAACGAATTCGTTGAAGCAAGCGACGTTTCTAGACTAATCAAAGACGGCGCAAAGGACAGTCTCAGTCTTACCGCCCAAGTCATTAAACAACCTTTCGCCGTTGTCCTGCTCGACGAAATTGAAAAAGCCCACCCCTCCGTCCTGACAACTCTTCTCCAAGTCCTTGACGAAGGCGTTCTTCGCGATGAAAGAAATCGCGAAGTTAGCTTCCGCGACACGATTATTATCGCAACTTCAAACGCCGGCGCAAATGAAATTCGTAAACATATCGCAGAAGGCAAAAAAATTGACGACTTTAAAGAAGTCCTCATTGAAAAAATGATTAATGATGGTGAATTTAAACCAGAATTCTTAAACCGTTTTGATGAAATTTGTCTGTTTAAACCGCTTTCAAAAGAAGACTTGATGCAGGTACTAGACCTTATGATTGCTTCGACCAATAAAACTCTGTCGTCCCAAAAAATTTCCGTAAAACTAAGCGACGAAGCAAAACAAATCCTAATCGAAAAAGGCTACGACCCAAAAATGGGAGCTCGACCTATGCGCAGGATAGTCCAAAAAACCGTCGAGAATTTCGTCGCAACTGCCATTCTCTCCGGCATCGCAAAACCAGGCTCAACCCTAACCATTTCCGCCACCGAAATTAATATTTCCTAATTCGAAGAATTTTTCGCCGTCTTTATAAATTCCATAAACAAAGGATGCGGATTTAACGGCCGCGATTTAAATTCCGGATGTGCCTGCGTCGCAACAAAGAACTTGCATTTCGGCGCTTCGATAAACTCGACTAATTTCCCGTCCGGCGACAAACCAGAAACCTTAATTCCGCCTTTTTCAATTTCCGGCAAAAACTTCTGGTTAACCTCATAACGATGGCGATGTCTCTCGATTATTTCATACTCGCCACCAACTTCTTTTCCAAAATCATATTTCTTATATATTTTTTCAGTCTTAGTTTTTGGCAGTAACTTTGCCGCGTAATCGCCAAGCCGCATCGTTCCCCCCGTCGACTCGGTCCCCCTCTGCCCATCCATAATATATATAACATTATTCCCGTCTGCATCTTCCGCTCCAAACTCCTCCGAATTAGCCTTGCTAATTCCTCCTCTTCTCGCCGCCGCAATACAAGCTACTTGCATTCCTAAGCATAACCCAAGATACGGCTTATCATTTTCTAAAGCGAATTTCGCTGCCCGAATTTTTCCTTCAATTCCTCTCGCTCCGAATCCTCCCGGGACAACAATACCATCCAGTCTACTTAATAGTTTATTGACTTCTTCCTGCGTTAAACTCTCTAGCCCCTCCGCATTTACCCATTCTATTTCTACATTCACATTATTCCATGCACCCGAAGCCTTTAATGCCTCCGTCACACAAATATATGTATCATCGTTTCCGACATATTTCGCCACTAATCCAATTTTAACCGTCTTCGTATATTTCTTTCCCCGTCGTCTCGAAAACTCCTTCCATTTCGACATATCCGGCTCTCTCTTGTCACCCACAAAATCATCCAAAATTTCCAGTACGCCAGATTTCAAAACATTAAACGGCACATCATAAACCGACTCAATATCCGGCAAATTCAAAACCGCTTCTCCGGGTATTCCAGAAAACGCCGCAATCTTCTCACAAATCGCTCGCCCACACGGCCCTTCCGTCCTTACGCAAACAATGTCCGGAATAATCCCGAATCCTCTTAAATCTTTCAGTGCATTCTGCGCCGGTTTAGTTTTTAATTCATTCGAAGTATGAATAAACGGCACGTAAACTACCGAAACATAAAGACAATTCCTTCGCCCTACTCTATTCGCAAACAACCTAATCGCTTCAATAAACGGCAAGCCCTCATAATCTCCAATCGTTCCGCCAATCTCAACAATATGGATATCGCTATCAACCGACGCTTTCTCGATCTTCTCGCAAACTAGATTCGTAAAATGCGGCACTAGCTGCACAGTCTTCCCATGAAAACCGCCAGCACGCTCCCTCTCGATTAACTCTTTATAAATCGAACCGGAAAGCGTAATCGAATATTTACTCGTTTCGAAATCCAAAAATCTTTCATAATGCCCCAAGTCTAAATCCGTCTCAACCCCATCATGCGTTACAAAACATTCACCATGTTCAACCGGATTTAAAAGTCCCGCATCAACATTTAGATACGGGTCACATTTTTGCATTGTTACTTTGTAGCCTTTCGCCTTCAGAATCGCTCCGATACTTGCCGCCGTTATGCCTTTTCCAACACCCGACAAAACACCACCAGTAACGAAAATATATTTACATTTTTTATTTTTCATTTTATGGCACCTCCTCCTGCCCACCAATTTTAATAAAAACTTACTTCAATTTTAACACAAAAAAAAGAATAAACACCAATGTTATTAATTTAAACATGGCGGAAAGGACAGGATTCGAACCTGCGGAGGTTTCCCTCTCTGGTTTTCAAGACCAGTGCCATCAACCACTCGGCCACCTTTCCGTACAAACATTATATCATGATTTTATTCTGCATTAGTATAGACGTTTGTAACGTCATCAAGCTCATCAACCGCCGAGAGCAGTTTTTCGAGCTTCTCTGCATTATCCCCCTCACTCGGCACATAGCTAGTCGGTACGTATTGAAGTTCAGCTGAAGTAACCGTCATCCCGCCCTCGTCTAAAGCTGCCTTAACTTTCATAAGCTCCGAAGAATCCGTATAAATAACCGTACCTTCGTCTTCCTCAACCGCATCTTCTGCTCCCGCCTCAAGCGCAACCATTAAAGCATCCTCACCTTTTTCGCTAATTTCTATTACGCCTTTTCGCTTAAACTGAAACATAACAGAACCGCTATCCGCCATCCGACCGCCATTTTTATCTAACGTGTGGCGAACCTCCGGCAAAGTCCGATTCTTATTATCGGTCGCAACTTCAATCACAATTCCAACACCCCCAGGTCCATAAGCTTCATAAACCTCTTCTATAAGAGCCGCCGCCGATTTATCAGCAGCCCGCGCAATCGCCCGTTCGATATTTGCCTTCGGCATATTCGCATGACGCGCTTTTTCTAGAACCATCGCAAGCGACGGATTCATCGCCGGATCTGTCCCGCCTCGCGCCGCAATCGCAATTTGGTTCCCAATTTTCGTAAACAACGCTCCGCGTTTTGCATCTACTACAGCTTTTTGACGTTTGGTCGTCGCCCATTTACTATGTCCTGACATAAAGCTAATTATACCATATAATTAACTCTTTTTCTACCTAGCATAATAGCTTAGTAGACTTAAATGCTACAAATTCGATAGCAAAAATCGATATCTGAAATTGTGGATTCTTTTCAAGTATTTATCAAAACACACCTAACAGTTGCAGCATCAAGCTTGTAACCCCAAGCTGTACCTGGATAACCACCACCAGTATCCACAAGAAGTACATAAGAATAAGTCCCATCTTTAGTAGTAGATGAATGATAAAATCCACCATATCTATATAGTTGAGAAAAACTAATCATTCCAGAATCTACATAATTATTAGGAAACTTACGCCAATTCCATGTCATCTCGCCAGTTTCAGTAGGATCACCATTACCCCCCATAGCAATATCTAAATATGCAAAACCTCCGCTAAGTGCGCCATTTCCTATATTTCTACCATATGGCAATCTCCATCCAGACGGACAAATCGAAGTATTAGCGGTTTCGCTCGTTTTACCATTGGCATCTACAGCAGTAGGACTATCATAATAAATAGTACTTGCAATTACCGCAGGCCACGTATAATAATTCCCATAACTATACATACAACCTGTAGTCATATCGTCATTGCAGGCATTATCATTTGGATTTAAGGCTCTATTCTGCGTATTCAAATTACTATAACGCGGGAATCTACTAGCTGGATCGTCTATCGAACCAATATCTACACTCGCAGTACCCGATTGATTATAAACATAATATAAGCTATTCGCCGTTATACTACCAAAATTAGAACTTTCAGCCGTGGCTAATCCAGAAAAATTGCCATAAACTGAACTAGTGCCATATCCTTGAGCAAGCAAACCATCAGTATTTTGAGAAGCAGTACTATCTAATCTCAAATTCTCTATCATCCAACAATTTCCATCAGCAAGTCTCGCCACAGCATAAGTATCATTATCCCTTCTATCTGTCAAAGCCGTAACATTTGACAAAGAAACAATTAAATTCTCATTTAAACTATCGTAAGAAACCGGAGTCAAACTGCTGCATCCATTCCAATCTTGCAAATAGCCATCACTTTCGATCCAAACAGCATAAAGTGACAAGCCTGAATTTACGCCACTATATTGTCCATTTTCAATAAACACCATCTCACTTGCACCGTAAAAATGCGCATTAGGATTAGTAGCATAATCATAAGTATCACTCCAGCCAGCAAAGCCATATCCTGCCCTACTGTAATTCGAGGCTAACAAAAAATTATTACTATTGTATATAATATCTTGACAACCCATAGTACCTTCTATTCTAGTACTATTTGGATAATAACAAATTTTTCCGGACGGAGATTCAATCGGAAATGGTGAAATGTCAGCATTCACTGGATGTATCATAGTGTATTTTACTTTACCATTATAAGTATCGGCAGTTTGGGTTTTAGATATGTAGGCGGCGTAAGTAGTAGTTAAGGTAGATCCTTCAGCGTTAGTGCCGGTATCAGTACCAGAGTCTCTATGGGCTACTTTAGTATAAGTAGATGGAACTGCATGATAATTATTAAAACTATTGTCTATAGTAATAGGATAAGTAGGAGTAGGACTTGTAATAGTTCCTAGTTTCATGGCCCAGTTAGAGATATCTGGATTACCGGCGGTAGTAGCGGTACCGGTCGTAATGGTAGTACCAGTATTAGTACCGACTAGATTAGTAACGCCATATTCTTCGCCAGTATAGCCTATGGCGTAGATAGCGAAGCCTTCAGAATCGTTACAATAGGCTTTGAGGGTAGTAGTACCAATGTCTGTAGTATAAGTACCATTGTTAATGTTGGCGGTGTGGGAATCCATACCGGTGCCAGAAAGAGTACAGGAAGCTGGGACAGTGATAGCGACATTACTCACTATCGTATCGTCGGCAGAAACGAAAGAACCGGCAAGAATAAGACCAGAAAGAATAGTAACACTAAGCGTTATCGTCAATAAATATAACAAGAAATTGTTTTTATTGTGTGACCTTAACATAAGCTTATTATACCACAAACTACCCCGCCATAAAACTACATTTCATTTTCCTCCTCCTTAAAAGCCCTAAAATAACCGGAATTAAAACCAAACCATAAATCAAAAACACTTGCGGCTGATATGGGTCTATCGTAACAATAAAACTCTTCTGCGCTCCAAAAAACTCTACAACCATAATATGAAAATCAAGCAACTTAGTCGCAAGAAACGAAACAAAAGTCCGAACACCCGGAATGCCCGCTACGACTCCCGTTAAAAACACTAACCCCATCGCATACGACAAAGTCGGTAAAATCAGCAAATTCGCGACTACCGATATTAAAGACACCATACCGTAATAATATAGAATAATCGGAAGTGTCATTAAAGTCGCCGAAACCGTAGTTATAATCGTCTCCGCTATAAAACCCGGTTTCTTCTCGCCGTAAAAAAATCTTGTAAGACGCGGCCCTAGAATCATAATCCCCGAAAAACTTGCAAAAGAAAGTAGCCATCCGAGATTTATAATAAACATCGGATTAATCATTAAAGTAAAAGCCATCACGATTAGAATGATTCGCCAAGACGCAAACTTCCTCCCAACATACCAAGCCAAAAGCGTCAGAATCGACATCACACCAGCCCTTAGAATCGACGGCGTAAAACCAACCATCGCCATAAAAAACATCACAAAAATAATCGAAAAAAGTAACCCGCTAAATCGCGAAATCCGCCCAAAAATCTTCCGCGCAATTTCTACTAAAATCGAAAGATGTGCCCCACTCGCAACCACAATATGTACTAATCCAACCATCCTTAACTTCTCACTTAAATCATCGGGTAGCCCTGATTTCATCCCGAGTAAATAAGAAAGCCCTAAATTCACTTCCGGCTCCTGAATTAGTCGCCGAATCCGCTCCGAGAACCAATTCCGAACCAGAAGAACTAAATCCCCCGGCTCCGGCCGCCTAATTTCTAAAACCCTCGGTTTATACATATAACCACTATACGTACCAAACCCCGCCGAAAGTCGCCCGCTTACAGTAATCGAATCCGCCCGAGCTATCTCGGAGTTCCATCCGACCGTAATATATATACTTCCCTGACTCTCCTTTCCCTCTTCGCCAAATTTTAAATCGCCTAGTTTAATCTTCGTTCCCGACTCATCGCTCTCCGGATCCCTCTCGACCGTCCCCGTAATCAGAACCGTCTGATCGACAAATCGCCGAATATAGTCTTCGCCATAAAGTTCCGCCGAAATCCGAAAAAACGCCAGAATCATCCCGGAAACTACCGCTATTCCTAAAAAAGCGACTCTCGGCTGCCAAAACGAAAATAATAAAAGCATAAAAAAGCACCCTAACCACATTGGCGACGAAAAATAATTAACCCGAAAAACTAAACCAACAACCATTCCGATTACTATCCCGAAAAACAGCCCGACGACTACCCACGATTGATGCACATACCTAAACAAGAACCCTAGCATACGCCCCTTCTATCACGCGCGTTAAAAAACTTCAACCCGCCCAATAAAACCCTAAACCGCCTAGGCTTTAAAGGGACCCCGAAAAATGTTATAATCATGGCGCGTGCCCATAGCTCAGCTGGATAGAGCGTCAGTTTCCGGAACTGAAGGTCGCAGGTTCAAATCCTACTGGGCATACCAGAACACTATTATAACAAGACCCGTCAGGTCTTTATTTTTTGCCCCTTTTATGCTAAAATATAGAGTACCTATGTGCCCATAGCTCAGCTGGATAGAGCGTTTGGCTTCGAACCAAAAGGTCGGGGGTTCAAATCCCTCTGGGCATACCATTTTTTTAATTATTGATTATAATACATCGCATTGGACTCGCCACGGTCTTATGGAAATTAGAGTAACCAAGCGAATAACTTGTAACCATAAACCTCCAAGCGAAAATATCGCTCACATTGGTGCGAGACCAATATGTACCAAAAGAACCACGTTCTCCCGACATATCAGACCAATAACCAGCCATAACCATATTGTTCGGGTAGCTAAACCAATGATTCGATATCTCTTCATCGTAAACAAAGTCCTCACCCGCAAAACCATCCCCGCCCATCTGGACGTCAAGATACGAAAAGCTTCCATTTGTAAGCCCCGTGCCAGACTTACCACCATAAGGCAATGACCAGCCCTTAGGACAGATAGATGTATTTACCGAATTTGATGCCCCTTCAACCGAAAACGCTTCAGTGTTAGCCATAGCTGCCGCCCAAGTGTAATAGTTGCCATAACTATACCATTCAGCATGGTCAGTCATATTTGCCGTACAATCCGGAACATAATCATCGCTACATTCAGGAATTGCTACAAGCGGCACACCATTAGAATTAGTCCCTCCAATGTTTATATTATTGTTGTTATAACGCGGCATTCTATGCACACCACCAACAGCTGCAATAGTATATTTGCTATTGCTTCTATTAACTCTAAAATCACCATCTTCCGAATCAGCAAGTCCAGTAAATATTCCGCCAAAACCCTGAGCTTTACCGGCATCGCTAGAATTAGCCGCGTCAAGCCTCAAGTTTTCCATCATCCAACCGTTCCCGTCTTGCATTTTGCTTACAGTGTAAACATTATTGTCTCTCGTATCCGTCAAAGCTACAACCCGTCCACTAGGAAGAGTGTTGCAAGAATAATCTTGCATGTTACCACTGCTTGGTACCCATACCGCGTAAAGCATGGCTTCACGATTTCCATCATAGGTCAGCTCCCGCCCCACGATAATCTCGTTCGGACCATATATCTTGTCAGAACCATTAACTACGGCATTCGGATTTTCACTCCAACCCGCAAATCCATAGCCACCTTTAGCAAAGTTAGGAGCCCTCAAGCCAGTCTTTTCATCTAAATAATCAATTTCATTATAAACACCATTCATACTACCATTAGTAGCACTGTTGCCATCATAAAAAATCTTATAAGGATTTTTAGCATAAAGCTTTATAGTGGAGCCAAATAAAGTATCGCTATTATTTAAAATATGTTCGAATATTTCCGATTCGTCCTCAAACCAAACCAATTCGTCATTTATAATAGAATACCACTTACCGTTCCAAGTATTAGGCTCGACGTATGCCCCGCTCAACGGCGTAGAACTTAGGCTGCAAACCAAAGTTTCTTCAGTTCCAGATTGCTCAGTATCGTAAAGCGGATAAAACCTAGCATACATACCATAATCATAATTATCAATTGGTTCTCCCCAAGAATCCATTTCAAGACTCACGGTATCACCGTCGAAATAAAAAGTTTTCGTGCCAGTTATGTCTAGAGGTTCGTCATCCGGACCTCCCCAACTATTTATCTCGTAATAATATCCTTCTGGATCATCATCATCCCAACCGCCCCATTCCCCCTCGGCGATCGTGATATTCCCCGTATCACCAGTCAATCCATAATCTATCACAACCTTCACCTTATCCGCACCATCGAGCGTAACTACATCATATACAATCTCTCCATCACTATAAGGCGTGCCATCATATACTCCATTTGTTAGATTTGAAGTTTCCAGTATTTCCGGAGTCGTCCCCACATACATAGATGAACAACTGTTACCATATACCACTCTATTTTTATCGGCACCGCTCGGGAAGGTTAAACCATTCCCATCAAATAACACACCGACCCTATCATCCTTCACCGGTATTTCAGCGGTATCATTTGGATGCACTAATACATATTTTACCTTACCCACATAAGTGTCAGCAGGCTGAGTCAAAGATGCATATATTTGGTAAGTGGATGTAAA
>JAGCAL010000071.1 GCA_017652715.1 Candidatus Saccharimonadota bacterium
ACGAACTCATTGTCGGCTTTGTTGGCGTACAGAACTACGCCGTCTACGTACATAAAAACCGCGACGGTACCCTCGAGGCTGCCGTCTCCCAACAACTCATCGGATAAAAAAATCCCCCGTTTTCGGGGGATTTTTGCTTTACATCTTAATTTCTGCATCTACACCGGCTGGGAGTGAGAGATTCTGTAAACTCTCAATCGTTTTCGGAGTCGCATTTGAAATATCAATCAAACGTTTGTGAACTTTCATCTCAAAAGCTTCACCGCCGGTTTTGTAAACATGTGGCGACTTTACTACGGTGAAAGTCGAACGTTTTGTTGGTAGAGGAATCGGCCCGCTAACCTGAGCCCCAGTACGTATTGCCGTATCGACAATCTGACGAGCGCTCTGATCAATTACGCGGTGGTCATAGGCCTTAAGGCGAATACGAATCTTAAGTCCCTCTTCTTTTTTAGCTTCTACCATTCTTGTCCTTCCTTACCCGATAACCTCTAAGACATGAGTTTTTCGGGCTTGATAATTATTATTAATGTGCGCTCATTATATCATACTTTTGGAATAATGTAAAATCCGGCAAAAAGCCCCAGCTTATGCCGGGGCCCTTGTCTGAAGTGTCATTCGGCGTCAATCTTGTCGTCGCAGATTGTCGCAATATAATATTTATCGCTGGCGGACTTTTGCACCAACTTCATTTTGGCGCTACTGCCTTCCCTCGTGATAAGATAAATTGTATTTTGTTCGCCATCCACTTCGACTACGACATCGACGGTGTGCTGGTAAAAATCAAATACCGCGGGAAATCCCCCCCCGTCAATCGTCAACTGTGCCTTGACTTTTACGGATGCCGCCCCATTTTTTATGGCATCCAAAATCGGCTCAATTTCCTCTGCTCCGAATGCGAAGAGGATATTATCGTGTTGTTTCCGGAAGATTCCCTTTTTATCGTAAATCAGACGATTTGTGAGCTCGAGCTCAAAAGGAAGACTTAAAACGTCTGGCTTATCGCCATCGGTGACAATCTCCGCCACGACGCGAAGCTTTTTTTCGCTGCTTCTTGCGAGGGCCTCAAAAGGCGTATCAGATAAATCCACCTTTTTACTCCCTTCAGTTACTATGATTCGTTTTGGTATAATTTTCATAATATACCCCCTCCTTTGCGAATAAGTACGGCCTATTCCGTAACTCGTTTTATTTACGCCTAGCCATAGACAAAACGAGTTACGGAAAACTTCAGAATGATACAATCTTAAGGAACTATAGACTACAACCTATAACTAAATTATAACATATATATCTAAAAAAATCAATTCATACAACACGAAACTACTATACAACCAAAAACTCCCCTGAGTAAGGGGAGCTAGAGGATAGCTTAAGAAGAACTACTTAATAACCTTGGTGATAACACCAGAACCAACGGTTTTGCCACCTTCGCGGATAGCGAAACGGTCTTGGTCGTTCATAGCTACAGGAGCCAAGAGTTTTACCTTAAAGGTAACTTGGTCGCCAGGCATTACGATTTCCTTATCGGCTGGAAGCTCCACTTCGCCAGTTACGTCAGTAGTACGGAAGTAGAACTGTGGTTTGTAACCCTTGGAGAACGGAGTGTGGCGTCCACCTTCCTCTTTCTTCAAGATGTAAACCTCGGCTTCAAACTCAGTATGTGGAGTAATAGTACCAGGTTTAGCAATTACCTGACCACGCTCAATTTGGTCGCGCTCAATACCACGAAGAAGGAGACCAGCGTTATCGCCAGCTTGACCTTGATCGAGGGTCTTGTGGAAGGCCTCAATACCAGTTACGACGGACTTCTGAGTATCCTTTAGACCAACGATTTCGACTTCGTCGTTTAGCTTAACGACACCTTGCTCAATACGGCCAGTAGCAACAGTGCCACGACCCTTAATCGAGAAGACGTCCTCAATTGGCATTAGGAAAGGTTTATCTAAATCGTGTTCCGGAATATCGAAGTACTCATCCATCGCATCGATAAGATCCATAACAGCCTTTTCGTTATCTGGATCGCCTTCAAGAGCCTTAGTGGCAGAACCCTTGATGATTGGACAATCACGATCAAAGCCATTTTTCTCTAGAATATCGCGAACTTCCTCTTCGACTAGCTCGACCATCTCAGGGTCAGCAAGATCCATCTTATTTAGGAAGACAATAATCTTAGGCACGTTTACTTGGCGAGCCAAGAGAATGTGCTCCTTGGTTTGCGGAAGTGCACCATCGTTAGCAGCGACTACTAGAATAGCACCATCAATCTGTGCAGCACCGGTAATCATGTTCTTAATATAGTCGGCGTGACCAGGCATATCGACGTGTGCATAGTGACGCTTCGCAGATTCATACTCCTGGTGGGAAGTTGCGATAGTAATACCACGCGCTTTTTCCTCAGGTGCATTATCAATTTGGTCATAGGCGACCGGCTTGTTCACATCCGAAGGAAGGTTCTTAGCTAGAACACTAGTGATAGCGGCCGTCAAAGTAGTTTTACCATGGTCAACGTGACCCATAGTACCCACATTAATATGTGGTTTGGAACGGTCAAAATTTGCCATTCTTTCTCCTTATTTTATTTAATTATGTCTGAGGCGCTAATAAAAACCAGCCCCAAATCTCTACAATAGTATTTTAGACTATTTTTGCGAACTTGTAAAGGGTGAATTTGATGATTTTATGGTTCCGGAAGTGAATCCCTAACTTGACAAAACCGGTAAATAATTTATAATGTATACTTGTAGGTGTCCTTTATAAACTCAGGGGGGGAGGTGAAAACGCATGCTAATGGTGTTGGGCCTGATACTCTACGGAGTATCATTCGTCATGTTCTATCTCTCTATCTTTATGCATACAATCCCAATCGGTTTTCCGATAGCCGTTTTTGGTATGGCCTTTTCGGTTGGGGCGATTGTCATGAAGAAAGAACTAGAAAGAACCAAGATAGAAGAAGACAAAGACGAGGGCGACGAATTCGCCGACGTACATTTTATCACCATTAACAAAAAAGAGGACGCTTAAGCGTCCTCTTTCTCATTTCGGCCATTAATTATTTCGAATTTCTTTTCTCAATAATCTCTTGCGCAACGTTGGGTGGTACTTCCTCGTAATCGAAGAGTTCCATCGAAGAAGCCGCCCGACCTTGAGTCATACCACGCAAATCACCGGTATAACCGAAAAGATTAGCTAGCGGACAGAAGGCTTTAATCAGCTTAGCGCCACCATTTAGGTCTTCCATCTCGTCAATGCGACCTCGGCGCGAGTTAATGTCGCCAATTACGTCACCCATGAACTCTTCTGGAGTTGTAATTTCAAGTTTCATGACTGGCTCTAGAAGTACAGGGTTAGCTTTCTTGATACCCTCGCGAGTCGCTAGGCTACCTGCGAGTGTAAAGGCGAGCTCGGAGGAGTCTACATCGTGGTACGAACCATCGTAAAGTGTTGCCTTAACGTCTACTACTGGATAACCAGCAATTACACCGCCAGCAAGTGTATCTTCGACACCTTTCTGAACCGGCTTACGATATTCCTGTGGAACCACGCCACCTTTAATTTGGTCGATAAACTCGAAGCCTTTCCCTGGCTCGTTCGGCTCAAACTTGATCCATACGTCACCATACTGACCGCGACCGCCAGATTGCTTAATATGCTTACCTTGAGCCTCGGCGGTACCGCGAATCGTTTCACGATATGCTACCTGTGGCACGCCAGTGTTAGCCTCTACACCATGCTCACGTTTCAAACGGTCAATAATAATTTCTAGGTGTAACTCGCCCATACCGGAGATAATCGTCTGTCCGGTTTCCTCATCGGTATGAACGCGGAAAGTCGGGTCTTCTTCGGCCATCTTCGAAAGACCAATTCCCATTTTTTCCTGGTCGGCCTTAGTCTTCGGCTCAACCGCAATCGATACAGGAGGATCTGGGAACTCGATCGACTCAAGCAAAATCGGTGCGCTTGGTGCGCAAAGTGTCGTACCGGTCGTACAGTTCTTTAAGCCTACAACGGCTGCGATATCACCAGCGCCAATTTCGCTAATATCCTTACGGTCATTAGCGTGCATACGTACTAAACGTCCAACTCTTTCCTTATCGCCAGTCGAAGCATTAAGTACGGTATCGCCGGATTTCAATTTACCAGCATAAACGCGAATAAAGATCAACTTCCCCACGAACGGATCGGTCGCAATCTTAAAGGCGAGCGCCGTTAGCGGTTCGCTATCGTCAGCCTTACGGATGACCTGGTCGCCAGTCTTCGGGCTAGTCCCTACGGTTTGACCCTGGTCGCGGTCGAGCGGACTTGGTAGATAATCGGTCATAAGATCAAGAACTTTCTCGACAATTACGCCACGTCCATCACCGCCAGTTACGAGGAAGAAATCGCCATCAAGTACACGCTTACGAAGGGCAGCCTTCAATTCTTCTATAGTAATAGCATCTTCGCCTTCGTTAAAGTATTTATCCATTAACTTCTCATCGGCTTGAACGGCTTCTTCGATTAACATCGAACGTGCATTCTTAGCTTTTTCTACCATGTCGGCTGGAATCTCGCCGACGGTAAGCTCATGATCGGCATAATCTTTATAGGTATAAGCCTTCATATCGACGAGGTCGACAACTCCGCAAATATCCTTCTCAAAACCGATTGGTAAATGAATTGCAACTGCGTTTTTAGACAAACGCTTATGGATAGAATCAAGCGATTTGTAAAAATCGCCACCAATCTGGTTAATCTTGTTCACGAAACAAATGCGTGGTACGCCATATTTTGTAGCCTGGCGCCAAACAGTCTCAGACTGCGCTTCGACGCCCATCTTACCGTCGAAAACCACGACCGCTCCATCAAGCACGCGTAAAGAACGCTCTACTTCGGCCGTAAAGTCGATATGGCCCGGGGTATCAATAATATTAATTTGATGGTTTTTCCAATAAACCGTAACGGCAGCGGAAGTAATTGTGATACCACGCTCCTTCTCCTGCTCCATCCAGTCGGTATCGGCACCACCGGTGCCACCCTTTACTAGATCAATTTTATGCTTAAGTCCGGTGCGGTATAAAATCGCCTCGGAAGTTGTAGTTTTTCCAGCATCAATATGTGCAATAATACCGATATTACGCAAATTCGCCAGATTCTTAGTTTCAGCCATATGCTCCTTTAATATAATTTATTTTGTCTTCTGTCAATTACGAGTCCACGCTCAAAAAGACATAACTTCACCACATTTTACCACATAATTCTAAAAAATAAAAGGAAATTAAAATGAAAGAAAATATACCTAGCTTAACTTCTTCCTCAAAATTTCCTGTACACTCGAAGGGTTAGCCTTTCCTTTCGATTCTTTCATTACCTGACCTACCAAAAATCCAATTACTTTTTCCTGCCCTGCCTTAAAGTCTTTTTGCGCCTTCTTAGTTTCCGGCTTGGCTAGAACGGCATCCACAATTTTCTCAAGCGCCCCTAAATCATTCTCCTGAATCAAGCCAAGCTCCTTCGCGATCGTCCGCGTCCCGCGATTCTTCATCTGCGGGTCAAATAACCCAAGGAATACCTCCTTTGTCGCCGTCGAGCTGAGCTCTTTCTTCTCATTCATCTCAGCAAGCTCCGTCAAATCTTTAGTAGTCGGTAAATCGTTAAGATATTCTGCTGATTTCTCCTCAGCTAACAATACCGATGTGAATAAATTGGCAATCAGGTTGACGGCGGGGGTGGCTGATAATTCTCGGCTTGGGGCATTTCGGAGCGCGGCAGCGCGAGAGTTAGCGCCGTCCGCCCGTGGCGACCGCCCCTTGGGACGCGGACGACCTCCGGTCGACGGGCCGGACGGACGCGGCCCCAAGCGAGAAATATCAGGCAGGACCCCCGCCATCTCGGCAAGTTTTTGCATTAATTGCGGGTAGTCGAGTAGAACTTCTATAATGTCTTCCTTGATGGATTTACTGAAGAGTTGACGATAATCGGTCGGCATTAATGGTAACTTAGCTAGTTCGGCCTCGATAAACTCATCCGTTAAATTAATCGGCGGAATATCCGGCTCCGGCATATAACGGTAATCCTTTGCCTCTTCTTTCGAGCGCTGCCCTGTAGTTTTACCCGTAGCATCATTCCATCCTCTGGTTTCCTGTACAACCTTTTCTCCCTTTTCCAATATCTTCGTCTGGCGAGAAACCTCGTATTCGATAACTCGCTCTACCGCACGGAATGAATTAAGATTTTTGATCTCGGCTCGAGTACCCAACTTTTTCGAACCCTCCGGTGCGAGTGAAATATTCACATCGAAACGCATATTTCCATTATATAAATCACCGTAAGATACATTCGCAAAGGTCATCAGTCTCCATAATTCTTTACAGTAATCATAAGCATCACGCGCGGTATGAATATCTGGCATCGACACAATCTCGATAAGCGGTGTGTCCACGCGGTTTAAGTCTACCAACGAATAATCGTCAAAATGCGTCAATTTTGCAGCATCGCCTTCGAGGTGTGCATGCTCGATTCTGATCTTAGTTCCGGACGGCAACTCGACATAACCTGCGCCTATGATTGGTTCATAGAACTGCGTGATTTGGTAACCTTTAGGAGAATCCGGATAGAAATAATGCTTACGATCGAAACGAGAATGATTATTAATTGTGCAATTCATCGCCCGCCCCGCCCGAATCGCGTACTTAATCGCCTCGCCGTTTAGTCTCGGTAGCATTCCGGGAAGCGCATAGTCAACCGGCGAAACACACGAATTGGGCTCCTTCCCTCTAGCATCATTATCTACTTCAGAGAATAGTTTTGTCTTAGTCGAAAGTTGAACGTGGCACTCGATGCCAACAGTCGGTATATATTTCATATCGCTCCTAAATCCTTTAAAGCTTCTTTATAAATAGCTAGTGCGTTGGTTGCCTGCTTATAACTAATTTCGGTGTCGGACTCATGGGCTATCGCGTTGCGTAGTTTATGCGCGCGCCATACTGCGTTTAGATTAGTAAACCGCGAACCAGATTTTTTTAGCCTATCTCCCATAGTTTTTCCAGAAAGACCCATCTCGATCATCGCTTTATCGAGCAATTTATCTGCTTCGATGATAGTTGTCATAAAACTGGCCGGATTATCCACGCTTAGTTTATTTTCTATTGCGAGAAATCTCGACTGATATGCCTCCACATTAAAGCGATATCCGCGCTTTCCGGTTAATAGTATCGCCACGAATACTAAAACCGCTACGATTAAAACCGCAATAATAAAAGTAACTACTCCACCATCCATTAAAAATTACCCCTGTTAATATTGACATTTATACGATTTTGTGCTATAATTGTATTATTGATCATTTTCTTGTAATTCCTTACTAAACTCGATTAGTTTTTTATCGCTTCTGCGCGGGCCGACTAGCTGTAAGCCGAGAGGGAGGCCAGCCTTATTTTTACCGGCCGGAATAGTTAATCCAGGCACTCCGGCTAGATTCAAAGAAACGCTCATCATATCTTCTAAATACATTGCGACTGGGTCGCTTACTTTTTCGCCGAGTTTAAAGGCTGGATTCGGCGATACCGGAGACAAAATGAAATCGCACTTCGAAAAAGCCTTCTCGTATTCTTTTACAATGAGAGTACGCGCCTTTGCTGCCTTTAAGAAATAAGCATCATAAAAACCGCTTGACAATACAAAGTTCCCAGTCATGATCCGCCGCTTGTTTTCTGCCATGAAACCTTCACTACGCGTATTTCCGTAAAGCGCATCAAGATCCTTCGAATTCTTCGAGCGAAAACCGTAGCGCACACCATCATAACGCGAAAGATTAGAAGCTACTTCCGCCGGCACTATAATATAATAGGCAGCCAAAGCATATTTGAGCGATGGCATATCGAGCTCTATTATTTCATGTCCCTTCGATTTCAATAGTTCGGCCTTCGCCTTTAGCGCCTCCCGAATTTCCGAATCAACCGACTCGTTATCAAAATCCTTAACAAGACCAATGCGACAATTCTTTATCTTCGACCTCGTTCGCTCAGGCCCGTCGTCACGGGCTTCGCTTACTTCGCTCGGGTCGTAACCCTCGCGGGACACGGTCTCAGATAAAGAATTGCTCGCATTGTCAAGTCGAGAATCGTCTGATTTTGTATCAAGGTTATTGCTATCGTCGTTATTATAATAATCCGGTAACGTCGTTAAATCCTTCGGGTCCTGCCCTGAAGCAATAGACATTAAAAGGTCCATGTCGTCTGGGGTCTTCGTAAAGAAGCCGATGCAATCGGTCGAAGAAGCCATCGCTACTACTCCATAGCGAGAAATACAACCATAGGTAGGTTTTAGACCATAAATTCCGTTAAATGAAGCCGGCTGGCGAATTGAGCCGCCCGTATCGGTTCCGGTTGCGAATTCGACGATATCTAACGCAACGGCCACGGCCGAACCGCCAGATGAGCCTCCGGCTACCCTAGTTTTATCGAAAGCATTCAAAGTTGGTCCAAAATAAGAGTTCTCAGTAGAAGAGCCATGCGCGAAGGCGTCGAGATTCGTTCGACCAATCATGATAGCCCCTTCGGCCTCGAGTTTAGCGATACTAGTCGCGGTAATTGGCGATGTAAATTCTTCTAGGATATGCGCTGAGGCGGTCGTTCCGCCTTCTGGACTCAAGAAATTATCCTTCAAGGCATACGGCACACCAGCCAGTCTCCCGACTTTCTCGCCTCGCTTAATTTTGGCATCGATTTCGCGCGCCCGCGCTATCGCACCGTCCTTATTTAGATAGTTAAAAATATGATAATCAGAAAAATGTTCCGCTTTCTCGAGTGCATCGCGTACTAATCTTTCGGCTGTAACTTTAGAATTTGCAATTTTCATAATACTTTCGGCACCTTTATTTGATTATCTCTTGATTCTTTCGTGAGAGCTAATAACTCATCGCGCGATGCATCTTGCTCTAAAATTTCATCATCACGCCAAACGTTTTCCATCTCAAAAACCTGATAAGTCGGCGGAATCCCCTCGACATCAAGCTCGTCCAACTGTGAAATGTATTTAATAATATCGGACAAATTGCCACTTAATGATTCAATTTCGCTCTCTGATAGAGTAAAATTTGACAACTCCGATAAATGTAAGATATCCTCGCGTTTTATTTTCATACCAACAATTATATCATTATTTCACGTTTTTAAAGAGGGTCTTTTTCAAATAATTAATAATTGGTGCCACCTCTTTTATACTTAAGAAATAACTTGCCGCAATATATGAAACTGCCGAGATTGCCGCGATTAAGAGAAATTTAGGAACCGTTATAACTAGAGTATTATCAGTCGCCATGAGCGGAATAAACTTAGTCATCGAAAAAGCAACACATCCGCAAACTAAGGTCGCGAACAGCATCCTCGCAATTCCGCGCCAGAATGATTTATCTAGAATTTCATTATCTGACCTCCGTTGTAATATAAATAGAAGAATAATAATTTCGACAACCGCTCCGATCGATTGCGCAAGGCCAAGTCCGTCCACCCCCCAACCCATCAAATAGAAACAAACCGATAGAATAATTGTTAATCCAATCGCAAATATTGATACGATAAATGGAGTTTTAGTGTCTTGATGCGCGTAGAAACCTCGCGAAGCGATATGGAAAACCGAACGCGCGAAAATTGCAATACACAAAGTTCCAAGAATTGACGCAATCGTTCCGTTACTATCGTTATTGCCGATGTTGGAAATAAAGCTCGTTACATAACCTCGTCCGAAAAACGCAATTACCGAAACCGGCAAAGCAATCCAAATAATCGTTCGGAGCGCTTTTCTAAATGTCTCATAGAATTCGTGCTTATCCCCGTTCCCTAATTCTTCCGTTAACTTCGGGAAAAACGCCGTCGAAATAGCAACGCCTATTAAATTGACTGGCATCTGGTGTAAGGACGAAGCCTGATTAAATGAGCGGACCGCGCCGGCTCCCATCCGTGACGAAAGGTTCGTATTAACGATCCCGTTCACATAATCAATGCCTTGGTCGAGCGACCGTGCTGGCAAAAGTTTCAAAACAGAGCGGAAGCCCTGATTTTTACGATAAATTTTAAATTCATAGTCCATTCCGAGACCAAATAAGCCAATTAGAGATACGATAAGCTGTAGTACTGCCCCTAGAATTACACCTAGTGCTACCCCCATAATCCCGCCTTCGAAAATCGTCACCCCGAATAAATTAATGCCGTTCGTAAACCACGTAATACCAATAATAATTCCTATATTATATATAGCGGGCGCGAAAGAATAAAACACGAACCGTCCAACTGCTTGCTGAATCGAAGTAATTACGGTCGCAATACTAAATAAGAACGGGTTAATTGCAATCACGCGAGTCATGTTAATCGCTAGTATCATTCCAGATTCATCGAGCCCTGGGCTCACGATATATCGGATTAATGGGTCAGCAAAAATCATAATCAGAACACTAGTGACTAATGTCAAAAT
>JAGCAL010000005.1 GCA_017652715.1 Candidatus Saccharimonadota bacterium
GTTTTCGTGTATTTATTTACTAGGTTATCTTCATCTACTCCTTTAAGATCACTTGTACATGTTACCGTAATCGTCGCCGAACCCTCAACCTCATCATATCCATAAGGAGATTCCTTTTCCGATATTTCATACTGAAACTACTAATGATGACGGCGTAATCGAGATTGAGGTTCCGATTTCCGAAGACGAAGCTGAAGAAGAGTTTAAGTATGAAATATCGGAAAAGGAATCTCCTTATGGATATAATGAGGTTGAGGGTTCGGCGACGATTACGGTAACATGTACAAGTGATCTTAAAGGAGTAGATGAAGATAACCTAGTAAATAAATACACGAAAACTTGTGAGTACAAAAAGACTGGTGATGATGGATTTGTGTGGGATGAGGAAGCAAAAAGAGTAATTGTTACAAATTTACGAAGTTTGGCTGGGTCATTAACGATAAAGAAGATTTTCTTGGGTGTGTCGGCAGCGGAGTTAAATGATTTAACATTTACGATTACTGGACCAGAAGATTTTGGTGAGGATGGCGAGATAGAAATTATGTTTAGTGATGATTGTACGATCTCTGGAGATACGGCAATTTGTGAAATTGATGTTAAAGTTCCGACTGGTGAATATACTGTCAAAGAGAATAATGCTGAGATCGGTGGCTATGAATTAACAGTAGAGGGCGATGGTGAGATTAGAGAGATCGAGAAGGATGATGACGTGGAGTTTGTGATTAGCAATACTTATGAAAAGATTCCGCCGACTTCTTGCGAAGATGGTGGTGAATGTGGTGGTGGGGAAGAAGTACCAATTAAGCCGGATACTGGGGTGTTTACGGGCGGAAATAACGGTGGAGCAACTATAAATAATAGTATGATTTATTCCGTAAAGGTAGTAGCTATTATTGCCTTGATTAGTACTAGCTTAATCGCCGTCAATATAAGAGAAGTTGAGAAATATAAGACGAAGAGATAGAAGATTAGTACGGGAAAATTGACAAATAAGTGTAAGTGTGATATAATCATAAGATAGAGTGAATAATCCCCTGCCACCAGGGGATTTTCTCTTGTCATTTTGGAATTTTCGTGATATAATAGATTCGATATTAACATAAAAGGGAAAAGATATGAGTCGTATCGGAAAACAACCTGTCGAAATTCCGGCGGGAGTGACAATCACGGTCGGCGAGAGTGAAATTACTGTCGCGGGCCCGAAGGGTCAACTCGTCGTTCCGGTTCAACCGAAAACTAAGGTTAAGGTTGAGGGTACACAGGCTATCGTCACAAGAGATGACGACGAGCCGAAGTCTCGAGCTTGGCACGGTCTTCAGAGAGCATTATTAAATAATGCAGTGAAGGGTGTCACTAAAGGCTACGAGAAAAAACTAGAAATTAATGGCGTTGGGTATCGGCTTTCTGGCGGTGGTCAGGAAATCGAGATGGCGCTTGGGTTTTCGCACCCGGTAAAGTATAGAGCTCCTGAGGGGGTTCAACTTGCTACCAATAAAATGGAGATTACCGTGTCTGGTATCGATAAGCAGAAAGTTGGTCAAGTAGCAGCTGAGATTCGGGCACTAAAGAAACCTGAACCATACAAGGGTAAAGGGATTAAGTATGTTGATGAAGTCATCCTAAGGAAGGCTGGAAAGGCTGGTAAGAAATAATGAAAGCTATTGATCGCGCAAGAAGAACTCGTGCTAAGATTCATGGTACTGCCAAGAGGCCGCGTCTAACTGTTCATTTCAGCAATCAGCACATTACTGCTCAGATTGTTGATGATGACAAGAAGATGACTTTAGTTTATGCTACTACGGTTGGTTCGAAAATTACCGGTTCTAAAACTGAGAAAGCTATGAAGATTGGCGAGGAAATCGCAAAGAAAGCAAAGACCGCTAAGGTTAAAAGCGTAGTCTTTGACCGAGGGTCAAAATTATATGCTGGTCGCATGAGCGCACTTGCTGATGCTGCCCGTAAGGAAGGATTGGAGTTTTAAGATGGCAGATGCTACTGATAAAAAAGCCCCAAGAGTAATTAATAAGTCGGGTACGCTAAAGATGGACGACAAAGTCGCCGCTACGAAGCAGACTCGTGATATTTCTGGGCGCAAGATGGACCGTCGCCGTCGCCGTGATCGCGTGCGTGGTGAGGTTGGTCCAAAAGAATTTGATGAGATTACTATCGCTGTAGATCGCGTTTCGCGTACCGTAGCTGGTGGACGTCGTATGCGCTTTAAAGCTTTGGTTGCTGTTGGTAATCATAAGAAAAAAGTTGGTGTTGGTGTTGCTAAAGGTAACGATGTAACTACGGCCGTTGCTAAGGCGACTTCGAAGGCGAAGAAGGCGATGGTAACTTTCAATATGGACGACGAGACGATTTGTCACGAAGTTCGTACGAAGGTTACGGGAGCTGATGTGCTTTTGAAGCCGGCTGCTCCTGGTACTGGTATTATTGCTGGTGGAACTGTACGTTCGATTATGGGTCTTACCGGAGTTAAGAACTTGATTTCGAAATCTCTTGGTTCGACAAATAAGGTAAATATTGCTTATGCGGTTATCGAGGGGCTACGTCAACAAGTTTTACGTACAAACTGGGTTTGTAACGAAGGTAAGAAGGTTGCTGAGCCGGTAGAGAAGAAAACTGCTGAAGTAGCTGAGAAGAAAGCTGCCAAGTCGGTTGAGAAAAAAGCTGAGAAAAAAGCCGAAGCGACTGAGAAGAAAGCTGTGAAAGCGAAAAAGACTGCTCCGAAGAAAACTGAAAAGGAGAAGAAATAATGAAATACAATGATTTAGAGGTGACCAGGAATACGCGTCCTTCCCGTAAGGGTCGTGGTATCTCGGCCGGTCAAGGTAAAACTGCCGGTAGGGGTACTAAGGGGCAAAAAGCCCGTGCTGGTCATAATAAGATGCCAGTAGGCTTTATGGGTGGCCAGCGTGCTATTATGCAGGCTGTGCCGAAACTCAAGGGCTTTAAGTCTATTCATGCTAAGGCTGAGGTGGTTTATACCGATAGGCTAAATGATTTAAAAGGTAAAGTTGATAATATTGTCCTAGCGGATAAGGGTTTGATCGCTAATCCTTATCAGAAGGTTAAGGTAATATCTCGTGGTGAGTTGACTACTAAGATTGACTTAGAGACACAATTTGCTTCGAAATCGGCTGTTGCTGCGATAAAGAAAGCTGGCGGGACTTTCAAGAAGGTGGCGATTTTAAAGCGTTCGTCATCGAAAACGGAAAAATAAAACAGGAGAATGAAATTAGCCCTTCGGGGCTAATTTTTGTGATATAATGTTTTTATTATGGATGAAAAAGAGTTAAAAACGAGTGGGAAACAGAGATTCTTTATTATTTTAATTGCGGTTTTGATGCTGGGCTCCGTTATTGCAAGTTATGCGGCCATTATCGCGAACGGCGGGAAGACGAGCGGGACTTCTGGACAGGATTCAGAGATAGACGAGGCGAAAATTGCCGAGTATGAGGAAGCGTATGATAAGGTAGAAGCGGAGTTTTCAGAGGCGACGAAGAGCGATTTTGAGAAGTTTATAAAGTATAAATCAGAGATTACGGCTTATAATGAGACGGCGGCGAATTCTGACGGAATACAGACTAAGGATCTTAAGGATGGGAGTGGTGCGAAGATTGAGGACGGAAGTACGGATTATCTAGCTTATTATGTCGGTTGGTGCGCCGATGAGAGTGTTTTCGATTCTTCGTTTGATGATAACGATAACCCAACAGCATTTGCGAAGATTCTTGACCCGTCGCTTGGAATGATTGAGGGGTGGACGCTCGGGGTAGAGGGGATGAAGATTGGGGGGATTAGAGAGATTACGATGCCAGGGGAGCTTGCCTATGGGGATTCGATGGAGATTTGTGGCGGAACGAATAAGCCGCTCAAGTTTATGGTTTATGCGAAAGAGAAAACCGATGATTTAGTATTTCTATCGAAGAAGCTTGATGATGCTTATATGCGTCTTCAGTACGCTTATTATGGGATGGATTACGATTCGATAAATAGCGCTGACTAGGAAAATGTGGCGAGGCTATTGACTTTTTAAAGAGTTTGTGGTATAATTAGGGGAGAGACGGGAAATAGGTCCCGATCTAGGATAGCTCGTTTTTGTCAAAAAGGAGGGGACAATGAGCGATTACTATCATGAGATTACGGTCAGAGTGTTCGATAATCTTTGGCCGTTTGTAGGAATGGCGCTGCTGGGTATAGTTGTGCTGCTGGGTATATTTAAGTATTCTTTAAAGGATACATCTGAGAGATACATCATCGCCCACAGCACTCTGAAATGTATCGGAAGGAGGAGGTACACGATATCTTTACGTATGTACTCCGCAATATCCGGCATAGTCTTCGCAGTGATGCTGTATGCCGAAAGTTATCTTGGTGTATACCAAGTCTGCCTGAATAATTTGAGTGTACGGTACTATTCGCCGCTCTACTTTCGGGCAGCGACGATCGTAGTCGTCGCGACGGCAGGATTGCTGTTTGGTATTATCACTTTCATACTTGGTATCTTTGCCGAGACGGCAAGATGTGGATATCTTGTCCGGAAAGTGCTATTTATCAAACGGTATGGAAAAAAGTGCTGGAATGACTCTGGCATCTTCTCCCCCCGGTTTTAACCGGGGGTTCCTTTTTTTTGATATTTTTTGAGTTTTTGATTTTTGTTTTATTAAACCTTCGATTAAATAGGGGTTTAGTTTGGTATAATAGTTTTATGAATGAAACTTTTTTCTTTTATGATCTTGAGACGAGTGGGCTTGATGCGCGCGAAGATAGGATTATGCAATTTGCAGGACAGCGGACGGCGCTGGATTTGACACCGATTGGGGAGCCGGTAAATATCTTAGTGAAAATGACAAATGAAGTGTTGCCAAGCCCGGGGGCGATTATGGTGACGAAGATAACGCCGCAAGAGACGTTGCGTGATGGGATTTCTGAGGTTGAGTTTTGTAAATATGTGACGGAGGAGATTTTTACGCCGGGGACGGTTGCAGTTGGATATAATACAGTGCGATTTGATGATGAGTTTATGAGGGCGACGTTCTGGCGGAATTTTTACGAGCCATATGAATGGGAGTGGAAAGACGGGCGGAGTAGATGGGATATTTTAGATGTAGTGCGACTGACGCGGGCACTACGTCCTGAAGGGATAGTGTGGCCGTTCACGGAGGACGGGAAAGCGACAAACAGGCTTGAGTTAATTACGAAATTGAACGGGGTCTCACATGAGCATGCGCATGATGCGCTTTCGGATGTTTATGCGACAATTGCAGTAGCGAAATTAATTCGGGAGAAGCAGCCGAAGTTGTTTGATTTCCTTTTTAAGATGCGTGGTAAAAATGAAGTCAAAAAACTTGCAAATCTTGAGAATAAGAAACCGTTTGTTTACGCTTCTGGTCGGTATCCGAGCGAATTTAATAAAACGACAGTAGTCTTTCCGCTGACTTCTGGTCGGAATGGCAATATTTTAGTTTATGATTTACGTTATAATCTTGAGGAAATGTTAGAGAAAGAATCTTTTTATCCGGTCGTGAAGGAGCTTTGTTTCAATAAATGTCCGGCGGTGGCGCCGCTCGGGGTACTAGATGAAGGAGACGGCTGGAATAAAATCGGGTTGAATCGCGAGACGGTTGATAAGAATTTGGCGGTTTTATTAAAACATCCAGAGTTTGCGGAACGAATGCGGAGCGAGATTGAGAATAGACCGGAGTTTCCGAACGCGATAGAACCTGAGGCGGCGCTTTATGACGGTTTCTTAAACGATATTGATAGGATGAAAGTTTCGGCTGTAAGGAATAAGAATAAGAAAGAGCTTGCGGATTTTCATCCGGATTTTATTGACGAGCGGTTGCCAGAGTTATTGTTACATTATAAGGGGCGGAATTTCCCGGAGACATTGTCGGAAGATGAGGCGAAAAAATGGCAGGAATATAGGGAGATTAGAATAGCGCGGCTTGCGCCGAGATTTTTAGAGGAACTTACAAAGAATTACTCGCGGGATGAGTTTGTGGGTGAGGAATTGAAACTATATTTTGAATCATTATTTGATACAGATTATTGAAGTTATGGTAAAATAGGGTAAAGAAAGGTGGGTAAATGGATAATAATAAAGTAATGATTGTGGGGACCGGGAATGTTGGTGCGAGTATCGCATTTTCTTTGATTAACCAACGGACTGCGGTGAACGAGATTGTATTGACGGATATTATTGCAAAGGATGCTGAGGGGGAAGCGATGGATTTGCGGGATGCCTTGGCGGTTGCACCGAGCTATGTGAAGATTAGTAATGGTACTTATGCGGATGCGAGGGATTGCGACGTAGTTGTAATTACGGCTGGGGCGGCGCAGAAACCGGGCGAGACAAGGATGGAGCTTCTAAAGAAGAACGTGAATATTTTGAAGGGGATGATTGAGCAGATTATGGCAAGCGGGTTTAATGGAATATTTTTGGTAGTGACAAACCCGATGGATGTTTTGACATATTATACTTGGAAGTTTTCCGGTTTGCCGGCGGAGAAGGTGATCGGATCGGGGACGGTTTTAGATTCGGCGCGGCTTCGGGCTCGGATTGCTGGGTATCTAAATGTAAATCCGAAATCAGTACACGCTTATCAGATTGGCGAGCACGGCGATAGTGAGTTTACGGTTTGGTCGTTAGCTGATATGGGTGGACAGAAAATTACCGAGATGCTGCCGGTAGAGGTTCGGGATGGTATCTCAGATTTTGTAAAGAATGAGGCTTATGATATTATCGAGAAGAAGGGTGCGACGTATTATGGAATTGCGGCGTGTGTTGTACAAATTTTAAATTGTATTTTCAATGACGAAATGCGAGTATTGCCAGTTTCGTCGTATGATAGTTTTTCGGGAACTTGCTTTGGTTTTCCGACGGTAGTGGGACGTGCGGGGGCGATTCGGCGACTAGATATGAAGATTTCGGAAAAAGAAGGAATAAAATTACAACAGTCGATTAACACCTTGAAGAAAGCCATAAAGTCTTGCGAAAAAATACTATAAGCGGTATAATGAAAATCTGATAGTTTAAGATAAAGGAATAAATATGGATCCAACTAGTATTCCGACGCCAACGCATGCGCCAACGCCAGTACCCGGGACAGAACCGGTATCAAATAATACTACGCCTGAAGTTTCTGGTCTTGATTTGACTAATCCTGCGCCGGAACCAGTGGCTCCGACTCCGGTGACACCGGTAGCTCCGACGGCGCCCGTAGTGACTCCGACGCCCGTAGCTCCAGTTGAACCTGTTACTCCCGTGAATCCTGTAATTAATCCATCCGGACAGGCGACTAATCCAGTTTTTCAGCCTACTAGTGGCGTTTCGGCGACTGAACCAATTATGATGCCGGAAGCTCCGACTCCACCTGACCCAGTTGAAGAAGAACTAAGGGCTCCAATGAAGGCGGCTGAACCTGTGCCTGGATCGATTGGCTCGGCGATTTCTGGCCCAGCTGGGGCGACTGGAAACGAAGTGTCTAAGAACAACGTTTTTGCGACTGAGCCGCAGGCTACTCCGAGTGTATCGTTTAATGATCCAGCTATGCAACAGCAGAATCCGATGCCGATCGGTACTGGTACTCCTAAGACGCCAGGAAAGACTAATAAGACGACCTTGATAATTCTAATTGCGGTTGCTGCGACTATCGTAGTTGCGCTTGCCGTGATTTTGATAATGCAGCTAACTGGTAAATAGATTTTTCGAGTTATATATAGGTTAGTAATAAAAAGAGCATACTGTTTTTGATTGAAAATAACAGTGATGTATTGTAAAATAGTTGCATGACTAAGAAATATATTACAACGGCAATTCCTTATGTGAA
>JAGCAL010000072.1 GCA_017652715.1 Candidatus Saccharimonadota bacterium
ATAAAGAAAAAACAGAAAAACGAAAAGGTTAAATCCAGTAAAAAGCTTAAAGTCATTGTTTACATAATCATCATATTGCTAATAATTCTAATCGGCGCCGGAGTTTGTTTCATCCTCTGGGGAAACGACATTATCGCTAAAATCACCGGCGGTCAAGGTAACATTCTCGATTTAATCTTCCAAGACGAAACCTACGAGCCGTTAAAAGCCGACGAGAAAGGTCGCACAAATATTCTAGCCTTCGGTACTAGTGGATACAATATGGAAGGCGACGAAGGTAACGGCAAACACGATGGCGCACAGCTAACCGATTCAATCATGATAATTAGCCTAGACCAAAACACCGGCGACGTTGTTATGCTTTCTCTGCCCCGCGACCTAAAAGCCTCTCCAACTTGCACTGCTACCGGTAAAATCAACGAGGTCTACTGGTGTAATAATATGTACGGCGACAATGAACAGGCTGGCGCCGAAGCTCTCATGAAAGAAGTCGGCTCCATTCTAGGATTAGATTTCCAATATTACGCTCACCTTAACTGGGGCTCCTTGATTTCTATTGTTGACACCCTCGGCGGAATCCAAGTAACCCTAGACGAAGACATCCTTGACTATAATTACACTGGCGCCGTCTATGAAGCTGGAGTCGAATATACTATTAATGGCGCTGAAGCCATGGGCCTTTCTCGCGCTCGTCACGGAACTGCTAATGGCGACTTCTCTCGCGGTGCATCCCAACAGAAAATTCTCATTGGCATTAAAAACAAGGTTCTCGAAAAAGGTCTCTCGATTACCGATATTATTAGCCTAGCCTCTACCTTAGGCGACAATCTTCGAACTAACTTCTCAATCGATGAAATGAAAACCTTAGCCCACCTTACCTATGATTTTGATTTCGATAACGTACGTCAAATTTCTCTACTCGAACCAACTAGGCTTATGACGACCGGCACCATTAATAATATTTCTTACGTTCTTCCCTCCGCTGGTCAAGGTAATTATTACAATATCCGTAATTACATCGCAAAAACCTTCTCCAGCAATCCTCTCGACTATGAAGACTATAGTATTCTTATATTGAATGCTACCGAAGAATACGGTCTCGCTAGTGCCGAGCAATCCAACCTCGAAGAAGCCGGTTATACTAATATCGACGTAGACAACATAACGAGTGACGAAATTACAGAGCAATACACACTCTATTTTCTTTCCGACTCCGCCCCAGGAACCAAGAAGCTTCTAGAAACAAAATATAATACGACCGCCAAATCCGCCGAAGAACTCCCAGAAGGAGTATCAAGAGATTACGACTTTGTTATTATCGTTAATAATAGCTAAATAAGAATTATTCGAAACATTTAAAATTACCCAACTAAAAATTACAACTGTTACGGATTTGAGTGCGAAACTGAAATTTCGCCGAAAATCCGCCTAACTGTTGTAATTTTTTATTATGGCGTAATTTTAAGTTGAGAATAGTTCTTATTTAGCTATTATCAATACTAGACTCTAGTCTACATCTTTTTTACTAATAATCAACTTCCGTTCGCGCCCTTCGCCTTCCGAATGCGTCTCAATATCCGAATAGTCCTGCGCAGCCTTATGTACAATTCTTCTGTCCGCTGCATTTAGGTTAATCTCCATCGGCTCCCCGGTTTCTCGTACTTTCCGAATCCACCCCTCAGCCTTCTCGGCAATTCTATCCGCTCTCTGCCTCTTATAATTCGCAACATCTACGTTTACCCGCGTCACCTCTGCTCCCTTTGAAACTAAAGCCATCGACACAACATGTTGTAATGCTCTTAAATTATCCGCATTCCGACCTATCAGTAGCGAGTTTAGCGACGTCGAAGGGACGGACAGTTGTATCACCTCGTCATCAATCGTCGAATTAACAGCCACGTTAATCCCGAAAAAACTTAATAGGTCTTCGAGGTACCTTGCCGCAAATCTAATCGATTCATCTTTATTCATTTATTTTCTCCTTTTCTTTTTAATATCCTTCGCGGAGATACGAGTTATTTTTGTTCCTGTCTTTTTATTTTTAACCACCTTAGCTTCTTGAATATCCCTTAGTTCTTTTAAGACTACCTTATCGGTCATGTCATCAATCTTTTTATCCACTTTCTTTAAAACAATCCTCTGTTGAACTACTGTTATTACATTGCTTAAGAAATAATAAAATGCCAACGCACCGTTCAAATTAAACATAATAAAGAACATCATTAAAGGCATCATCATCGACATCTGCCCAGTTGCAAAACTATTTACATCCGAATTCTCTAATTCTTTCCCATCCTTAGCGTCTTTAATCAGCTCTCTAAACGTCTTGTGCTTCTCCGACTTCCCAGACGGCATCTGTTGCTTAGTCGCCCAATACTGCACAACAGAAGCCATAATTGCGCAAACTAGAATAAAGAATGCACTCCAACTAAATTTAGAAAACACATTGCTTGCCTTCACGTCTAAGCGAACCAGACCAAACAACTTCGGATGAAAGTCATACTCAGTCTTTTCTTCTGCCGGTATCTCATCATTCGTTAAATCCTCTAGATATACCTTCTGTTTATCTTCTAGAGTCCGGATTTCCGAACCCTCGTATGCCACAAAATCATACGCTCGGTTTGATAAGTTGTCGATAGGCAGCGGCGTCGCAATCACACGAATCGCCGAAAAAATCGCTATAAATATCGGAAGCTGTATGAATAAAGTCAAAATCGACGCAAACGGTTTTACATTATACCGTTTATAAAGATCCATCGTTTGTAAAGACTCTAACTGCTTATTACCTTTACAATTCTTCTTAATCTGAGTTAATTCTGGCTGCAACTTCCTCATTAATTTAGTCTGATTCAATTGCTTCTTCGTTAACGGCCAGAGGCACAACTTGACTATTACGGTAAAGATAATAATCGCTAAACCAAAATCGTGTACTAAATTAAATATTATAAATAAAATATTAACGATCGGCCTAACAATAATTAAATCAATAAAATTAAACGGACTACCAGTTATGACCGACCCCACCACAAAAGCAACAAAGATCCCCCAATATATGAACTTTTTCACACTCATCCTATTCATCATTCCCTCTATTATATCACACTTTACTCTCTTGTATTAATTCCCCCAGATTCTTCTCTAGCTCCGAAAACTTCATCTTGAGTACATCTTTCGTAAAAATCACGAAAATATAATCCTTTTTCTTTGGCAGCTGTTCAAAATTCAGCCGAATCGCCTCATACACTCGCCTCCGAATCCGATTTCTTCCAACCGCCGATTTCTCCACCTTCTTCGATACAACTACTGCCACTCGCATTAACCCCCTAGTGTTCTCAGCAAAAATCAACGACATCTTAGGTGAACGAATCGTCTTACCTTTCTGATAAACATATCTCACCCCGCCTCGCGAATGAAACCGATATTTCTTACTCAACATAAATATAATTATATAATAAATAAGCCCCGTAGGGCTATATTTATTATGCTGTCAGCCGTGCACGACCTTTAATGCGTCGTCGCGCTAATACCTTTCGCCCGTTCTTAGTGGCATTTCGTTTCAAAAAACCATGTTCAACTTTGCGCTGTCTTTTATGAGGCTGATAAGTTCTTTTTGGCATATTATTCCTTAAACTTTAATTTATTTCAAATTCTTTGTATAGTATACTCTATTTTTCCACATTTTTCAAGCAGTTTTCCACAACCTACTAGAGGACACTATTTTTTGTGGAAAACCCCTATCTATTTTCCAACAAAATATTATAATATATTATTTCCAAACCACATCCTGTGGAAAACTTCGCCTTTTCATGCTATACTAGCTACTAAAAGGAGGTAAATGTACGACGTTTGGAAAAATGTCTTGGCTGAAATCGAGCAACAAATTTCTGCTGCTAATTTTTCCACTTGGTTCCAAGACACATCCCTCCTCTCAACCGAAGATGGACAAATCGAAATTGGTGTCAAAAACTCTTTCTATATTAAACAGCTTGAATCCCGCTACTTAAATCTTATTACTACTGCACTAAAAAACAATAATGTCGATGTCGTCGCCGTAAAGTTTAAAGTCAATTCTCTCCCAAAAACTAAGTCTCGCGCCCGTGAGGTTATAAAAGAGGAAGACCCCATCAAAAGTCGCTTCAAAAAAATCCAGTCCTTAAAAACCAGCCAAACCCTAAACAATGGACTTAATAATAAATACACGTTAGATAATTTCGTCATCGGCTCAAACAACGAGCTCGCTGTCGCTGCAGCTAAAAGTATTATTGCTTCTCCCGGTACTCGCTACAACCCTTTCTTCCTTTACGGAGGACCAGGTCTTGGTAAAACCCACCTCGTTCAAGCTATCGGCAACGAACTCCTCCGAATTAACCCAGATTACAAAATCTTCTATACCCCAATTTCCCATTTTTATTCAGATTTCATCGACGCCATCCAAAATGGCAAAGGTAAAGAATTTAATCGTAAATTCCAAAAACTAGACTGCCTAATCATTGATGATTTCCAGCTCATTATTAATAAAGAGAAATCCCAAGAAGAATTCTTTAATATATTCAATGACTTATACCAGCTCAACAAACAAATCATCGTCACTTCCGATCGCCTTCCTTCTCAAATTAAGACCGTAGATGAACGCCTCGCCTCTCGTCTAACGTGGGCCGGGGCTTTCGACCTGCAGCTCCCTAAATTTGAAGATAAATGTGCAATATTACGCACAAAAGCCGAACTCCTTGGCGCAGAAATAGAACCAGAAGCAATTGAATATATCGCTGAAAATGTTAACACAAACATCCGCGACCTCGAAGGCGAATTCTCAACCATCCTCTTAATGTCCGAGGTTCGCGGTCTTACCCCTCTCGAACTAATCCAAAATGGCTCAGTAAATGTCAATAAGACTTCTAAATTACGACCAACCTCCCCAAAACAAATTGTCGACAAAGTTGCCAAATACTACCACTTAACTACGAAAGAAATGTGTGGAAAATCCCGCGTCTCTAACATTAAAAATGCCCGCCAGGTCACAATGTTTATCTTGTCAAAAGAGCTAAGCCTAAGTACTAATAAAATCGCGTCCGAAGTTGGCGTTAAAGACCACACAACCGTCATGCATGGGATTAAAAAAATTGAACAGCAATTAAAGCTAGACTTCGCCCTTCGCGACCAGATTGAAGAGATTAAGGAGAAAATATATGACTAATGTGGAAAAAGTGTTCAAAAACCAGTTTAAAAAACCGTGTAAATCTAGTCCAAAATCTTGTTCAAAACTAACCACTAAAATTCACGTTGTGTATTTCACGCATTTTTACAATACTTATTCACAGTTTTTAACTTTTTTATCCACCATAAAATCACCCCTATCAAATTCCTGTCTTTTCCACTTTTCCACCAAGTCTACTACAACAACTAATAAATAATATATGAAAGGAAACTTATGAAAATTAAAGTTACACAAGAAAAACTAGCGAAAGCGTTAAACAATATAAGTCGTATAGCCGTAGGAAAAGTAACCTTACCAATCCTAAATAATGTCCTAATCCGTGTAGACCAAAAGAAAGTATCTCTTATCACTACCAACCTAGATATGGCTATAGTTGATTTTCTTCCAGTATCAGATTCCGAAGATGGTGTAATAACCGTACCAGCCAAACTTCTTGCTGAATTTATCTCTAACCTTCCAAAAGGCGAAGTTATTGAACTAAAGTCAAAAGACAATAAACTAATCATCTCAACTAAAAATTATTCCTCAACTATCAACGGCTCATCTGCTGACGATTTCCCTGAACTCCCAGAAATATCAGACAAAACCGCAACCGTGTTCAAAATTAACTGTGAAGAATTTAAGAACAGCCTGGGCCAAGTTATTATTGCTAGTTCAAACGATCTAACTAGACCTGCTCTAACCGGAGTGTATTTTAATACAGTTGATCAAACCTTAGCTATCGCCGCAACCGACGGTTATCGTCTTGCAGAGAAAAAACTTATCGAAAAAGTTAAAAGCGAAATCAAAGCAATTGTCCCGACTAGCTCTCTTCAAGAGGTTCTCCGCTCGATTACTGACGAAATAGACGAAATCGAAATGTCATTTAATGAAAGTCTTGTGCGCTTCCGCCTTGGTGAAATCGAAGTAATCTCTAAGCTCATTGACGCAAGCTTCCCTGAATATCAAAAATTAATCCCCAAAAACAATGATGTTAAAGTCCTCCTTAGTCGCGAGGAATTAGCTAGAGTAACTAAGCTAGCTGCGCTTTTTGCTCGTTCGGTTGGCGGTTCAATAGTTTGCGAATCTATACCAGATAATACATTTTCCGTAAAATCTATCACTAACGAATTTGGTGAAAATGACTCTAAGATTGAAACCGAAGTTAAGAAAGCCGGAAAGGTTAACCTAAACTCCCGCTTCCTACTAGATGCCTTAAATGCCCTCGAGGAAGAAAAAATCAACTTCGAATTCTCAAGCCACGTTAATCCGGTTGTCTTAACTAACCAAAAGAACAATAAATATATTCATATTATAATGCCTTTGAACTCATGATAATTAAAAAAATTACACTAATTAATTTTCGTAATCACAAAGAGTATCAACTAGATTGTAATAAGGATACTACCCTAATCCTTGGTCCAAACGGCTCCGGAAAAACCTCGGTCCTAGAAGCAATTTATATACTAACCCGCGGGAAAAGCTTCCGGGCAGTAGACTCCGAGATTCTAAAACGTGACGCAGACTTTTATCGCATCGAGCTAGAATACGATAATGGTGAAAAGAGTATCGCGACTTTTGATGGTGAAAATAAAAACTTTTTTATTCTTGATAAAAAAGTTCGTCGCCTACCTAAAAAAAATAAATACCCTCTCATTCTATTTGTCCCCTCCGACCTTAATTTAATTACTCATTCTCCTTCTCGTCGTCGTGATTATTTCGATAAGTTCTTTTCGCAACTAGATGAGTCCTATAACCAAAGCCTCCTAAGATATGAAAAAGCCCTAAAACAAAGGAACGAGCTCTTAAAAAATGATTCCTCGACCGAGAATATATTCTCATGGAATCTTCTCTTAGCTAAGTACGGCATATCATTAACTAATTACCGCCAAAAGTTCGTCGACGAGATTAATAGTGAGCTTACGAAAACTTACCGCTCTATTGCGAAAAATGAGGACCAGGTTATAATTAATTATGTTTCCGAAGCAACCGATTTTACAGAATCGAAATACCTCAAGAAACTCGAGGTAAATTATGAAAAAGACCATCTCTTGGGTCACACCAGTTTTGGTGTTCATCGCGATGATTACGTTTTTCTCTTTAATGAAAAAGAAGCGAATGGCTCCGCCTCGCGCGGCGAAACCCGTTCAATTATTTTAGCGCTAAAATTCATCGAAGCAAAACTAATCTTCGAAAAACTCCATCTTAAACCAATTATTTTATTAGATGATGTCTTCTCGGAACTTGACAATTCTCGTCGTCGCAGTTTAATCGACAACTTCAAAGACAACCAAGTCATCATTACTAGCGTAGAAGCTCTCTAGGAATGCTGTAACTGGGTTTTGACTCCCCTCGAAATACAAAATATTGTTATAAGCCGTTTTGTCAGATGAGTATTGTTTAAGCGCCGCCGCCGCCCGAGCTAGAGAGACATATCTCTGGGCATATTTGTAAACCTGCCAATCTGAATTTGAACTTGAATTAACAAAGGCAGCCCCATTCGCAATCCTCTTATCCGATTCGCTCATCCCTAGAGAAGTCTTCACCATATTTAATATATTACTTACGAAAGAAACGGAACTAGACTGAGTTTTTAATGATTCCAAAATACCTCCATCCACTACTCCGTTTGGAGTTTTTCTTTCGTCGTTATAGACTATAAAATCGGCTAAAGCTGAATTCTGATTAACGGTTCTCACCCCGGAGCTTAGTGTTGTGTTGTTGTTTATGAACTCAATAAACCCAGCATCATGATACGGATCGTTTAATGTTGATATATCGTAAGTCGCTATTTCTGTGCATTGTGGTGAACCTGTTGCATCAATACCGGGTAGAGTAATACAATCCCCGAAAGAACTTAAATAGCCATCCGAGGCATCCGCTAGTGACTGTGACCCAATTGAATTAATAGACTTACCAACTAAACTAGAAAAATTTTTAACTCCAGAAAAGAAAGAACTACCCTTATTATTTAATGATATGATTGCTAAGTTATAAAAAATTGAACCAAGGAAAGTGTTTTTCGAAGTAATATCAAAAGGACTTTTTTCCATCCTCTCGACTTTTCTATCCATCGCGAGGACCGCATTATTTAATCTCGCGTAACTGTTAATTGCCGCCTCATCTCCGGCTGTCGCTCCGCTAGCCTTCGCTAAAGATTTTCCAACATTCACTGCACCCTCGACTAGAAGTTCCCCGGCATTAATCCCCTTTGTCGAACTAAAAGAATTATTGACTAGAGATGAATTAATTGTCGGCTCTACTACTCTTAAGGCTTCTTGATTTGCTGTACTTGAGCCGTTATTTATATAGCGCCCAATTGAGCCCTTTACGTTTTTCTCAGCCGAAGCAACTGTTCCAGAAACCGCACCGGTCGTATTGTTCCCTACGGCGTTCCCTACTGTTTTTAAAATCCTATCCGATGAATAGTTTTCTACCGCATCCACGTCAACTTTACTGTTGGTTAATATTGCATATAAGCTCGGTGATTCTATTGGTGCTCCTTCTACTGTTACTATTTCTCCGGTCTTTACATCAACAACCTCCGATACTTCTCTTTCGTGTATATAATTCATCGCTTCGTTTATCTTCGAATTATTTCCCTCGCCAGCCTTCATCTTACTAATGTTTTCCATAAAAGCTACATAAAACAAACTTGACTTCTGTTCCTTCGCGATAGTATCTGCAACCTTAAGTGAATCAGCCGAATTCATAGTCGCCTCCTCGGTGCTAGCGGCATGGTTTTTCTCACCTACCGCGCTAATGAAATTCGAGGCGACGTTTGACTTCGCGTTATTCCCTAGCTCCTCATATTCATAAATAATACTTTTCTCACCAGTCTCTTGATTTATTACTTCCTTCTCAACTAGGCCAACGGTATTTACATCAATATCACTTCCCTCCCCAATCAGCTTCGACATCGCTTCCTCAAAATCGTCATCCTCTGTGAAATTATTACGGCTAGTTCCAATCTCTCGAAAAACCTTTTTTGCCGATTCGTCGTAATAATAAGCGGCTCGGTTATAAGTTGCATCATTAAACGCCTTATATAATTCAGCGTCATTACTTACTTCTCTCACGAAATCATCTGCAGAAATAATCCTTTCACCTTTTTGTAAGAAAATCTCTCCGCTTTCTTCATCCTTCTCAACCAAAAATCCTTCATCCTCTAAAATACGTTCTGTATCGTTTGGGATTTCCCCTTCACGCATGGCTTGTTGGAAAACAATCTTTTTACTTTCAACCGCGTCGGCATACTGCACGTCAGTTTCTTCGATTAATTGATCTGAAATTATCGACGGTATTATATTGCCAGAACTGAACAAAACGCCAAAAAATAAAACCATTGCAGCGACAAATCCGGTCGCTCCAACCGACATCGACTTCTTACCGGTTTTTGATGGCTTTTTTGCCTTTCCGGATACATTTGCGATAATCTGATTGTTTTTAAGCGCTTGTTTTTCGTTAGACCTTAGTAGTTCCTCAGCGGACATATTAAAATTATAACATATTTTGGTATAATTAAAAACGTGAATAGAGAAGTAATTATCCCGACTAAGATTGTCCCGGGCGGCCAAGCCCTCGGGGAGTTAAAGAGCGGCAAAAAAGTTTTCCTCTGGGGAGCCTTACCCGGCGAAGAGGTAATAGATTATGATATTACGAAAAACAAATCACGCTACCTCGAAGCGATTGCCACAAGAATACTGAATAACTCTCCTTGGCGGGTTACGCCGAAAGACAACGTCTACCTATCTACATCGCCTTGGCAAATCATAGAGTATAGTAACGAACTCAATCTGAAGCGCGAGCTTGTGGTTGAAATTTTCCGCGAGCACCATATTGATATTCCAACTCCAGAAATACTTACCGACAATAAAGACTATTTCTATCGTAATAAGATGGAATATTCACTTTATTGGAACAATGAAACCAGTAAAATTGAACTTGCCTTTCATGAACGCGGCTCACACCGTAAAGTACCAATTATCACTTCATCCATCGAACGTCCTGAGATTTTTAATCGCGCAAGAGCTATTATTGATGAGCTAAATTCTCGCGGCGAGCAAGCCCGTAAATATCAGTCACTACTTTTACGCTGTAATAAAAACGGTGAAGTTTCCGGCGGGCTTTATGAAAATAATAAACCACATCAGAAATTCAAAAACCTTACTGATACTATTCTAGGTTATGAGTACTCCTATTCCCCAAACGGCTTTTTCCAGATTAATCTCCCGGTCTACGAAATGGCGCTAAAAGAAATTAAACAACATATCATAACCGACAAAGTCCTAGACCTCTATGCCGGTGTCGGCACTATTGGCCTTTCGGTTGCAGGGGGCAAGCAGCTGACCTTGGTCGAAGTTGATAAGTTTGCTTTTGAAGAAATGAAAAAGAACTGCGAGCAGTCAATTTATAAAGACGAAAGCTATAGTGAAAACAAATCGTCGGCTGAACTAGCTCAAGCAAAATGCCCGGTCGCAATCCTTGCTAAATCTGAAGAAGTTTTAGAATACATAGAACCAGAGCAGACAGTAATCTTAGACCCCCCTCGCGCTGGCTGTGACAAAAAGTTAATCGATAAGTTAACAGAAATAAAACCTCGGACAGTAATTTATCTCTCTTGCAACCCATCTACGCAGGCAAGAGACATTAAATTATTAGAAGAGGTATATAATATCAAGGCTATTAAAGTATTTAACTTCTTCCCTCATACTCCACATATTGAGAACCTAGTTGTATTAGAAAGAAAATAAAATAAAAATAAAATTCGTTTCTTTCTACTAATAATATTTTTATATGGTAAAATAAGGAAAAGATGGAAGTGTGGCCGAGTGGTTGAAGGCGCACGCTTGGAAAGCGTGTAAAGGGGCGACTCTTTCGCAGGTTCGAATCCTGTCGCTTCCGCCATAAAGCTTCAGCGAGAGCTTGCTCTCGATGAAGATTTATAAGGAAGCAAGAGGATAAACTTTCCTGTCGCTTCCGCCAAGTTAATTTACAATTAAAAATGCAAAAACTTGTTTTTTGCAATGTATTAAGGGTGGAATAATCATTCCAGATAAAAATAAGGCATTAAAGGAGGTATAAGGATGACAATCTTGCCATCGCCATTAAAAGGTGGAAACCATGAGTGAAAACATCTTAATAGAATTAAAAGGATTAACTAAGCGATATGGATATGGCGATACCGAATCCTTTGCCTTAAAAGATTTCGATCTTACCATTAAACGCGGCGAATTTATTATGATCATGGGCCCAAGCGGTTGCGGTAAAACGACGCTGCTTAATATTATCGGCCTTTTGGACCGCGCCACAAAAGGTGAATACATTTTGAACGGCGAAAACGTCGCCAGTATATCATCCCGTCGTCAATCTCGTTTACGTGCTAAAAAAATCGGCTTTATTTTCCAAAATTTTAACCTTATTGAAGACCTGCCCATCCTTGAGAATGTCGCTCTTCCGCTTATCTATTCTGGCTACTCTAAGACAGCTCGTTTAAAGAACGCCTCAAGTGCCCTAAAACGTTTCCATCTCCAAGAACGTGAATATTATCTTCCCTACCAACTTTCCGGCGGACAACAGCAGCGCGTCGCAATCGCCCGTGCTATCGTTAGCGATCCGGAAATTATCCTAGCCGACGAGCCAACTGGTAACCTAGACTCTCGCTCTTCACATGTTGTTATGGAGGAATTGAAGGCTATCCACGAAGAAGGTAACACTATTATTATGGTGACGCATAACCCAGCTCTAACCGTTTACGCTACTAGGGTTATTAATATGCTTGATGGCCAAATTGATACCGACGTGAAAACGGTTGCCGACCAGAACCTTCCTCAGCCGATTAGTGTTAAGATTAAAAAGAAGAAAGATAACTTTGCTGCTCTCGAGCTTCCGGAATCTAAAGAATCTAGAAAATCTCGAAGAAAGAATAGGAGGAAAAAATAATGGCTAGTCTTATTAAAACTCATTTTAAACTTGCCCGTACTTCCATAAAAGAAAACCGTACGCGCTCTTTCCTAACCTGTCTCGGCATAGCTATCGGTGTAGCAAGTATCGTCTTGATTCTGTCTTTAATGGGCGGGATTTCTAATTTAGTCAAAAGCGAAATTAGTGAAATCGGCTCCGATCTTATAGTTGTTCGCCCTAGTAGTACTAAAGATAATATAACTAATATCGTAGAGGAACTTACCTCGGCTAATAACTTCCAAAAGAGTAACCTTACCGTCTCCGACGTTTCGGAGATTGCTAAAATTGAGGGTGTTTCCGCTGCTGCTCCTATAGCTATCTCGACCAACACGGTAACCTCCGAAAAAAATACTTTCTCTTCGGTCCCAGTCTTAGGAACGAATCTTGATTTCATTAAAATCGAGCCCCTAGCCCTTAAGTTTGGTGGCTTCCTGAATGAGCAAAACGAAGAAAATGCTGTCGTGCTCGGCCACACCCTTTCCCTTGCCCTGTTTAATACGATTAATAGCACGGTCGGTAAAACCATTAACATTATGGGTGAAAAATTCATGATAGTCGGGGTTCTTGACGAGGTCGAGAAGTCTATAAACTTTGACAATATAGATTTCGACAACGCCTTGATTATGGATGTCAAATCGCTCGATAAAATTACCGGCTCAACCCAAATTCAACAAATTAACGTTAAAGCTGCGAACACTGATAGCCTCGCTAAAATATCAGAAGACATCAGAAATTCCCTCGTAACCCAAAAGCTTGGCGATCAGAACTTCTCCGTTTCCTATGGTGACGCAATTACCCATCCTGCCAGCTCTCTGTTTACGATAGTATCTGGTATGCTAACACTGGTTGCCGCAATTTCGCTAGTTGTTGGCGGGATTGGTATTATGAATATTATGCTAGTTTCCGTCGCTGAGCGCTCCCACGAGATTGGCGTCCGTAAAGCCGTTGGTGCTTCCTCTCGAAATATCCTCATGCAGTTCCTCTTCGAAGCTCTCATCCTTTCTATACTGGGTGGCATCTTTGGCCTTATTCTTGGCTATGTGCTCGCCTTCATTATCTCGACTCGTACTCCGTTCACTCCGTTTATTAGCTGGGAAATAGTCCTGCTAACCTTCCTAACGACCCTTATTGTCGGCATTATCTTTGGTATCTACCCAGCCGTTAAAGCTGCTTCGAAAAACCCTATCGATTCGCTCAAGCACTACCGCTAATAATATATATGCATTATAATAACACTTATGAAACAGTTTTTAAGCCGACTCCCTCTTTATAACGAAATGGTCTTACCATACCATTATGCTCAATCTGTTGTGGCAAGTATTAAATACGGTTATCCAGGGAAAAAGCTTCGCGTTATCGGTGTTACTGGTACGAACGGCAAAACTACGACCTGCTTTATGATTTGGAAAATGCTAAATAGTAGCGGACATAAAACTGGTCTCATGACTACTGTTGCCTACGGAATTGATAAGCTCGAACCGGAAACTGGCCATATGACGACGGTTGACGCTTTTACCCTTAATCGGCGTATTAAGAAAATCGCCGACCAAGGTGCGGAGTTTCTCGTCCTCGAAGTTACCTCCCACGCTCTTGCTGAATTTCGTACTCTTAATATCCCCTTCGAAATCGCTGTATTTACTAACCTAACCCACGAGCATCTGGACTACCATAAAACCCTAGAAAAATATCGTGCAGCAAAAGGTAAACTCTTCAAGAAAGCCGCCTATTCTATTCTGAACGCTGACGACCCGGCAACGAAATACTATAAAAAACTAACAGATGATTATTCGACTTATGGTATAAAAAACGGTCAGAATCGTCCAGAAAACCTAAAATTATCCGTAAATGGTGTAAAATATTCGCTCGGTGATATAAATATAGAGACAAACTTACCAGGCGAATTTAATGTCTATAATTCCCTAGCCGCTACTCTTGTTGGTAAAAAACTCGGACTTACAAACTCCCAGATTGAAACCGGCATTAAAGCCTTAAAAGAAGTTGAAGGGCGCATGAATATAATTGATGAAGGACAGCCATTTATGGTAATCGTCGACTACGCCCACACCCCAGATGCCCTAAACAATGTCTTCGAGGCCCTTAAAAACCATAAAGGTAAAATTATTTCTGTTCATGGTGGAGCTGGCAGGCGTGACCCTTCTACGCGCGAGGTTCGCGGTAGGCTCTTAGCTGAAAATTCTGATACTGTTATTATTACAGAAGATGATTCCAGAGACGAAAACCCCGAAACTATCGCCGCCGCTTTCATTAGGGGCGCCGAAAGCCAAGGAAAAATCCTCGGAAAAAATCTCTTTAAGGAGCTTGATCGTAAAGAAGCTATTAAACTCGCCATAGAGAAAGCTAAACCTGACGATATCGTCCTAGTCCTCGGCAAAGGCCACGAGAAAACCATCCTTCGTGCCGACGGCCCACATGCATTTGAAGATATTAAAGTTGCAAAAGAGTTGCTTAGGGCTAAAAACTTTACTCAAAAGTAATATTTCATGTTATCATTAAAATAACATAAACGGGAATAACTATGGAAAATAACAATACTGGCGCTGCGCCATCTAGCGCGCCGGAACAACCGCCTATTAACTCTAATAAAATTGCGGCGTCGGAAACCGTAAAAGCTGAACCGGTTCAGAAAAAGAAACATACCGGCTTAATTGTTGGCATTATTGTAGCTGTTCTGCTTTTGATTGCTGGCGGCGTATTCGCGGCGTTCGCAATCGTTAAGAATCAACCAGAAAATATTGCTGCCGAATCATTTAACAATCTAGTCAACGCGAAACAAGTCGCTATCTCTGGTACCTTCTCTCTTACACCTAAGGGTGACTATGTAGACAGCATGACCCCAGTTAACGTCAAACTCGAATCTAAAGCTGCTAATGCCAACCAGTCTGCTACTACAACAATCTCCGTCAACTACGGCGACAGTCAAAAAACGATTGAGCTCGAAGTCGGAGAGATATTTCTAAATAACGGTGTTTTCTATCTGAAAGCTAGCGGCATTAAGAAGATTTATGACGAATTCTTGCATGATATGTTAGAGGAGTATCTATATTCCGGAACTCCTAGTCAAATCGCTGCTATCGAAAGTCGTATCGAGAATATCATCAAAAAAGTTGATGATCAATGGTTCGAATTTTCCATTGAGGATATCTTAGCAAGCGAACTCATTAGCACATATCTAGGCCAAACCGAAAAAGATACAATAAGCAAAGCTTATGATTGCTCGATGCGAATTTACAAAAATTTGCCACAGTATACCCAGGAAATCTCAGACCTATACTCTGAAAACAAATTCCTCGTTTTAGAGCCAGCCCAAAACTCATTCTATAAAGTTTCGTTTGATGCCGATAACCTAGCTAATTATCTCAACGCTATTCCAGAAACTAAAATCATTGCCGACTATACAAACTGCAATAATTTCCAAATCACCGAAGAGACGTATTCAAAAGTTTCGTCTAGTGACCTCTCTAGAGCGATGGAAGAATTACCAAACATCTATACTAAATTCGACGGCTTCCTGAATCATCACCTTACCGAAGTTAAGGTCGAAAAGGAAGATGAATATTACTCAGTAACGTCTGACATTAACATTGCTTATCCGACCAACCTAACTATTACCGCTCCTTCGGGTGCTCGTCCGATTATGGATCTCGTCCAAGACGTCATCCAAGAAATAACTAACCTATACCAGTCGCTCTACGAATAAGATTGATTAAATTGTAGACTTGGCCGAATTAATTTGGATAATATTCGGCCAAACCGTCTACAATTTTTTCAGCTTCTATACCTAGCGTGCTTGCAATCGCGGTAGCACAAGCCATATAAGAGACCGCGGTCTCGCCCGGTACGAACGATGCTGCATTTACAATCTCGGACTTTATCGAGAAAGTCGCCTCTGTTCCCTTTGCATATAGTTTAGAATTCAAGATTTTTACATCAGACGACGAAAGCCCGTAGCTTATCGTCTTCTCACTTCCCTTAAATTCGGAAAAAGTCTCATAATTTATATCATCGTGATTCAATACGACGATTTTCGGTTTCATGTCGAACAGAGTTTTTTCGTTATCGAGGTATTCCGCCGGTTCCATATCGGAAAGTCCAGCCGTAACGAAGTTCGTCATTGCCGCAACCATCACTGGTAATCCATAAAATACGTTATCTCTTAACCCTTCAGCTGGGACCGTTACGACTACATAATTTGCCCCCGCTTTCCAAGCGTCGGAAAGAAACTTATGCAGCATCCCGACTTTAAAAGGCTGATCGCTAGCTAGAACTGCTACTTGCTCACCTGCTGACTTCAAAATTTCATGTACGAAATGCGCAACCACGGTTTTACCAGTAGTACCAGTAATCGCAATAAGCTTCATATCCTTAATCGGGTTGCCGTAGTAAGTCTTCAAAGCCTGCGCCTTAATTTTTTGTGCCTTTTTCTTAAAACCACCGTTTTTATTTTTGGTTCGGCTTGTACTTTCCCTCTCTCTCATAATAGCCCTATTATACCACAGAAATAAAAAGACTCCGAAGTTAAAATCGGTATGAACTCAGCCGCTTCATCACTTAATTCAAATTTACTGATTTGTATCCCCAATAGTTTTGTACTATACTTAGGAGAGTTTGGTGGGAGAAGTTTTTTAAAAAAGGAGGTGA
>JAGCAL010000073.1 GCA_017652715.1 Candidatus Saccharimonadota bacterium
CGTCGCTAAACATTTTATCTCCTTTAACTAATATAATTTTATTGTATCATGCATTTTACCCCTATGGCATGTTATAATCTAACCAAGTATCACGAAATATAGATGACAAGAACAATAAGATTACAATGCTAGAACTAAAAGATATCAGCTTCGAAGTAAAAAATGGGTCTAGGACAAAAATCCTGGACTCTATTTCGCTGAAAGTAAAAAGCGGTAGTTTTACGGTTATTACTGGTCCGAATGGTAGTGGAAAATCTACCCTTGCAAAAATCATCATGGGCATAAAAGCCCCGACTAGCGGACAAATTCTTTTGAACAAAAAAGATATCACGAATTCATCTATAACCGACCGCGCTAAAAAAGGCCTCGCCTTTTCATTCCAGCAGCCAGTAAAATTTAAAGGAATTAAAGTCTACGATTTATTAAACATTGCGCGTGGCGAACTGATTTCGGAAGAAGAAGCCGGAGAATATTTAAAGCAAGTCGGTTTAGAACCAAGCTCGTATTTACTTCGAGAAGTAAACGACAAATTATCCGGTGGGGAACTAAAACGCATTGAAATTGCGAGCGTGCTGGCAAGAAATGCTGAAATTTTAATTTTTGACGAGCCGGAAGCCGGTATTGATCTTTGGAGTTTTGAAAACCTGACTAAAATCTTTAAAGAATTAAAAACTGAAAACCACACCATAATTATCATTTCGCACCAAGAAAGAATTTTAAAAATCGCCGACGAAATTATCGTGTTAGAAGAAGGTAAAATTAAAAGTCACGGCAAACCGGCACAAATTTTACCAACAATTATTGGAGCGAAAAATGGAACTGACTAAAGAAGAAAAGCAGATTTTATGCGAAGTAGCTGACGTCTTTGAAATTCCGGAAGGAGCATATAACTTCCGCGTCAATGGTAAATCGGTTGGCCGAAAATCTACAGAAAACATTGATATAAAAACCCGAGCCAACAAATCCGGCCTAGAAATCTACGTTAAAAAGGGAACTAAAAACGAAACCGTACATATCCCAGTCGCAATTAGCACAACCGGCTTAAAGGAAGTTGTCTATAACGATTTTTATATCGGCGACGACGCGGATGTCGTAATTATCGCTGGCTGCGGAATTTATAACTGCGGTGGTCAAGAGTCGGTGCATGACGGCGTCCATCGTTTTTATGTTGGCAAAAATTCCAAAATTAAATATATTGAACGACATTATGGCTTCGGCCACGGAAGCGGCGGTAAAATTCTGAACCCAACAACCGAGGTTCACCTAGAAAAAGGCGCCGAGGCAGAACTCTTTATGGAACAAATTAAAGGTGTTGATTCTACTGTTCGTAAAACCACAGCGACTCTAGAAGACGGCGCTAAATTAGTCGTTAAAGAGCGTCTATTTACTCATGGTCGCCAAAACGCCGAAAGTATTTATAATGTAGAGCTAAACGGTAAGGATTCGGCGGCTACGGTCGCTTCCCGTTCGATCGCTCGAGACTGCTCAAAGCAAACTTTTCGAGCTACGATTATCGGAAATAATACCTGTCGCGGTCATTCCGAATGTGACGCGATTATTATGGACGAAGCCGAGGTCCATGCTATCCCAGCCCTCGACGCAAAGACTAAAGATGCCGAGCTTATCCACGAAGCAGCTATCGGTAAAATCGCTTCTCTCGAGCTTACGAAGCTCATGACTCTCGGCCTCTCTTGCGCCGAAGCTGAGTCTAAAATCATCAACGGTTTCTTGCGTTAAAAATGATTAAATTATAATCATAAAAACTCTTGCATTTCCATATTTAGTGGTGTATATTAGATACAAGACACTATATCTAGCGCCGGACAAGATAAAAGTTATTAGGTGTGGCTACTCGTCTAAGCTAGAAGGAGTCACGCGTTATAACAAAAAATATCATTTATTCGAATGGACTAAATTTGAAGGAGGTTTTTATGTTCAAAAGAATAGTAAAAAGGGACGGGAAAATCGTCAAGTTCGACCCGGAAAAAATTACCGAGGCGATCACTAAAGCTGGGCTTGCGACCGAGGAATTTAAGGCGGAGCGCGCTAAGGCTCTTGCTGAGAAAGTATTGGAACGTGCGGCTGAGAAAAGTACCGGAAGAACGCCTAATGTCGAACAAATTCAGGACATCGTAGAAGAGGTCCTAATGGAATCGAAGTTCAAGAAAACCGCTCGGGCTTACATTCGCTATCGTCAGGAACGCTCGCGGGTTCGCGACGCAAAAAGCGATCTTATGATGATTTATCGCACAATTAGTCATGCTGACGCTAGCGAAGATTCCGATGTTAAGCGCTCTAACGCTAACGTCGATGGCAACTCGGCGATGGGTAAGATGCTTCAGTTTGGCGCCGAGGGCTCGAAAGTCTTCGCGAAGACTTTGCTTTTGCGCCCCGACATTGCTGCGGCACATGATAATGGCGACATCCATATCCACGATCTCGATTTTTATGCAACTGGTACATTAACTTGCTGTCAGTCTGATCCGTTTGTTTTGTTCGAGAACGGCGGTTTTAATACCGGTCATGGCCATCTTCGAACACCGAACTCAATTAGTTCCTACGGGGCACTCGCAGCGATTCTTCTCCAAGCCAACCAAAACGAACAGCACGGCGGCCAGTCGATTCCGAATTTCGATTATGCCATGGCGCCGGGCGTCAACAAATCCTTCCGTAAAGCTTTGAAGCGAAACCTAAAAAAGTATAACAGCTTTACTGGTAAAAAACTCGACCTAGAAATTAAAGATACTTATGAATACGGCGACGATAAAAAACTCGCAAAAGCTAAATGGCCAAAAGAAGTTGTTGAGGCCTCGAACGAAGATGTTGAGCGTGAGACTTTGCAGGCTATGGAAGGTTTCATTCATAATCTTAACACAATGCACTCTCGTGCTGGGGCACAGGTTCCGTTCACGTCTATTAATTTCGGCACAGATACCACTCCGGCCGGACGTCTAATTTCTAAAGACCTTCTTCAAGCTACTGAAAATGGTTTAGGGAAGGGCGAGACTCCTATTTTCCCGATCTCAATCTTCAAAGTTAAGGAAGGAGTAAACTATAATCCTGGCGACCCGAACTATGACCTATTCCAGCGCAGTATGGAAGTTTCGGCTAAAAGACTCTTCCCGAACTTCTGTTTTGTCGATGCGCCGTATAACCTTAAGTACTACAAAAAAGGTGACTACCGTACCGAAATCGCAACTATGGGTTGCCGTACTCGCGTTTTTGCTTCGGTCTTTCCAGAATCCGACGGTATCGTGACCGGTCGTGGAAACCTCTCCTTCACAACGATAAATCTCGTACGCATTGGTATTAAACATGGAATTTGTCTCGGCGAACGTAAGGAAGCCGACTGGGATGGTTTTTATAAAGAACTTGACGAAAAACTAGACCTCGTGAAAGACGAATTACTTGAGCGCTTCGAATTTCAGGCTAACCAACATGTCCGTAACTTCCCGTTCCTAATGGGACAAGGTAACTGGTTCGGTTCCGAAAAACTTGGTCCGAACGATACGCTTCGTGACGTAATTAAACACGGTACGCTTTCCATCGGCTTTATCGGCCTCGCCGAAACTCTCGTCGCGATGACTGGGAAACACCATGGCGAAGATGAAGACGCACGCGAACTTGGTCTCGATATCATTACCCACATGCGCGAAAAATGCGACAGCTACTGTAAGAAATATAAGCTTAACTTCTCGCTTCTCGCAACTCCAGCTGAGGGAATCGCTGGCCGCTTTACAAAGATTGATAAGAAAGAGTTTGGCGTCATTCCTGGCGTAACCGACCGTGAATTCTATACAAACTCATTCCATGTGCCGGTTTATTATCCGATTAGCGCCTTTGAGAAAATCGAAATCGAAGCTCCATACCATAATCTTTGTAACGCTGGTCATATTACCTATATCGAACTAGATGGCGACCCGTCGCAGAACTTGAAAGCCTTCGAATCCGTCATTCGTAAAATGCACGACGAGGGAATTGGCTACGGTTCAGTAAACCACCCTGTCGATCGTGACCCAGTTTGCGGTTTCTCGGGTATCATTACTGGTGACCGTTGTCCGCATTGTGGACGTCTTGAAGGAGACTTGCCGTTCGAAAAAGTTAAACAATGTGTTAAGGGGCAGTAATGGCCGATTCGCTTGAGGTCTCTCTAAAGAAAATCGCTCAAGTAGCTGACGTCCCGGATGGCTACATCCGGGTCTCGGCCCCCCTTGAACGCGAGAATATCGTGAATGGAGATGGCCTTCGAGCAGTACTTTGGACGCAAAGTTGCCCAATCCATTGTATGGGCTGCCAGAATCCAGAAACATGGGACTATAAAGCCGGAACCCTAGTTAAAATCGAGGATATTAAAAAAGAGTTATCTAAATTTAAAGGACAGGACGGCCTAACGTTTTGCGGCGGCGAGCCCTTTGTCCAAGCTAAAGCTTGTAAAGAGATTGCCGACTTCGTTAGGGAAGAACTTGGCTGGAATGTCTGGAGTTTTACGGGCTTTACTCGTGAAATTATTAAAGAGCATGGCGGCGACGCTTGGGAATTTTTAAAGTCCCTAGATGCTCTAATTGATGGCCCGTTCGTCCTAGCTGAGCGCGACCTAAGCTTACGCTACCGCGGTTCAAGAAATCAACGACTCTTACATTTAGAACTTGGAACCGGAAAAGTTTTGCGAATAGAATAATTTTTGTTATAATAAAAACCAATAATGTGGAGGTTAAATGGAAAATAATACTTTTACAGTTTTACCGATGAGTCAGCGCTTCTCACTCGAGGCCGGAAAGACCTATAGCGGTAAAATAACTATTGTAAATCCGGTGGACTCTAGTAATGACTTTTATTACAAAGCTTCGGTTTCTCCTTATGGCGTAACCGACGAAGACTATACTGCCGACCTAACTACCGACAGCAATCGCACGATGATTGCTAAATGGATAAAAATCGACGAACCGACCGGTACAGTTAAACCGAACGAAAGTAAAGAAGTTACCTTTACGATTACTGTTCCAGAAGACGCTCCGGCCGGCGGCCAGTATGCCGCAATCGCAATCGCTTCAAACGATGCGATGAATAGTAGTAACGGCGTAGCCGTACAAAACGTTTTCGAAATGGCAAGTATCGTTTATGGTATGGTCGCTGGAGAGACTGTTCACGAAGGTGAGATTCTAGAAAATAATGTTCCAGGTTTTGTTACGTCTAACCCAGTTACGCTTTCGGCTTTAATATCGAATACTGGTAACGTCCACGAAGACGCGACTTTCGTCATTACCGTAAAAGATTTCTTTAGCGGTAACGTTATTCTTCCTACAGACGAAGATGACGGCGAATACTCGGAATTAATCATGCCTGAAACGACTAAAAATATCGAAAGGGAAGTATCGAACCTTCCGGCGCTCGGCGTGATGAAGATTAGCCAGACGATTTATTATCAAGGCGATGTTTCCACGGTAGAAAAAAATGTCATTATCTGCCCGATTTGGTTCTTAGCTTTATTAATCGCGACAATAGTAGCTATTATTGCTACGATCGTTATGATCGTTAAAAGACATCATAAGTCTAAAAGAGCTTAAGAAGAGTTTAGAAAGCTTGCTTTTTAAAGCCCTTATGCTAAAATTGACCTATGAATAGGTCAAAAATGTATTTTCTTTTGCCGGCAGGTTTATTTAGTTTAACTCTCGCTAGCGGTCTTTTCTTAACTAGTTCTAATATAAACGCCGAAACGGCTACAGCTAACGCTTCAGTTATTGTTCCTGCCGCCTGTACTTTTTCTAGCGCTCTAGATTCTGCTCATTCTGCTGAGATTAATAATAATACATATAGAACCGATATTGGTACTACTACCTTTAACATCATATGTAATGATACAGAAGGCTTTAGTCTATATGCCGTAGGTTACGCTAATGAAGAATTTGGTAATACTAAACTTCTCGCTACAATAGGCGGAGTACTAACTCCTGCTAAAGACATAGTAACTGGAACCGCTGAAAGTGGTAGTACTTCTAACTGGGCTATGAAACTAAAGACAATTTCCGGACAAGCTAGTCCTACTATAGAATCCGGCTTTAGTACTTACCATTCAGTCCCAAACACATATACTAAAGTAGCTACACTTACTAACGCTACTTCTACAAGTGGAGTTAGTGTCCAGTCTACTTATGCTGCTTTTATTTCCGGAACTCAACCTGCCGGTACTTATAATGGCAAAGTCAAATACACCATGGTACATCCAGCTAACGAAACCCCATTACAGCCCCAAACCGCGACATCTGGTTGCATCAATTACTTCCCGAACGGATCTGGTGTCGTAGGGACGATGGGGTGTCAGTCAATTACTTCTTCTGCTACTTCCGCTACGCTTCTTGCTTCCAACTTCTCTCGCGAAGGTTACGGCTTTGCTGGATGGTCTAATAAGTATGATTACGCTACTAACCCTAACCAAGAAGGTATTAAGTTTTATGGCCCACAAGAAGATATCACTTTCACAGCCGGACAATATACAGGAACCAATAACGGTCTCTCGCTTTACGCAGTCTGGGTAAAGTCACAAGGTAGCTTACAAGATTCTTCCAAAGTTGCTACTCTTTGTGGAACCGGGGCCGGAAGCTTAACCATCGCTCCTACTAATGGTACAGCTAATCTCGCTTCCGTTTCTGCTTTAACTGATGAGCGTGATAACCAGACCTACGCTATCGCTAAGCTCGCTGATGGTAAATGTTGGATGATTGAGAACTTACGCCTAGAAAGTACCAATTCGGACAATTCCACTGGTGCTCTCGCTCAAGGTTACGGCACAAGTGCTACCTATGGCAACTTCTCTGGTCTCGCAACGGCCGAATCTGCTAACTTCTCTGACTCCACCACCGCAAACTCTTTATACTACAGTGGTACTCAAGATGGCACTGCTAGTATAGATATCGGTACTACGAATTACCCAGTTTATCGTATGCCTCGCTATAATAACGCCAACACTTCCGCTCGTGCCTCTTCTCCTACCGTAAATACTGGAGCAATGTATAGCTACGGTAACTACTACACTTGGCATGCTGCTATTGCGGATACCACAGCTTATACATCAAATAATACTAGCGTTACCAACACTTCACTCTGCCCAGCAGGTTGGCATTTACCAAAAGGTGGTAATAAATCTAATGAGGCCAATAATGATTTCTGGTCGCTTATAGTTACTGGTATTAACGGTGGTACTAACCCGGCTAATTATGAAAGTAGCACCGAGCCTTATTATACTGGCTCTCCTGAAGGTTCTGACGCGTCTAAAGCTATAAGGGCTTATCCTAATAACTTCCTCTACTCCGGCATCTTCTATACGTCGTCGGCGTACTATAGAGGTAGTTACGGCTTCTATTGGTCGTCTACTGCGTACAATTACGGCCTTTCGTACTACCTGCTCCTGCGTAGTTCCCGCGTGTCCCCAGGTACCGATTATAACAATTATAAGTACATCGGCGGCAGTATTAGGTGTACGACCGGTACCTAAGGTACGCCTTCTTATCCCAGAAAGACCAAAAATCTTCTCGGAAGAACCTTTAAGCCATAGTTTAAACGCCTCCTCATAATGCTATAATACTTATATGACTCTAGCGCAAAATGATTCGGAACGCGTAAAAAAAGCGATTGAAATGGCGAAAACCGCCCATAAAGGCCAAACCCGTAAAACCGGCGAGCCTTACATTGTGCACCCTTTAGCTGTAAAGAAGATTCTCGAAGAGTGGGGAATGGATGAGGATACGATTATTGCCGGCGTTTTACATGATACCGTCGAAGATACTCCGCTTACGCTCGAAGAAATTCGTAAAGAATTTGGCGAATCGGTTGCGTTTTTAGTCGACGGGGTGACGAAATTATCCAGCGTCCGAAACGGTATGCGTGATATCGATACCTATCTTCCGGAAACAAGAAATAATTTCTTAAGACTAATGATCGCGCTAGGCGACGATATTAGGGTCTTAATCATTAAACTAGCTGACCGTCTACACAATTTACGTACGCTTTCTGCTTTGCCGCCGGATAAACAAAAGAAGATTGCTAAAGAATCTCTTGAGGTTTTCGCGCCCTTAGCGGAACGTCTTAATATGGGACGACTCCGCGTAGAAATGGCCGACCTCTCGTTTAAATATGTCGACCCGAAGCGTTATGATGAATTAAAAAAGCTAATCGAAAAACACAATAAATCGGCCGAAAAATCGATGGAAAAAATTAGTGAAGAGGTATCGAAAGCGCTGAAAAAAGAAAAAATAAAGTTCGAACTCTCTGGCCGCGTGAAGTCAGTTTACTCGCTTCACAAAAAACTTGCGAAACATAATCAAAACATTAACGAAATCTACGACTTAACGGCGC
>JAGCAL010000074.1 GCA_017652715.1 Candidatus Saccharimonadota bacterium
AGTAACCCAAGCGTATTTTGGTAATCGCCATTTTCTTCATTAGGATTTCCTTTACCTCTAACGGCGATATAATTCATCTTCGGAACATCAACAATACTCGGTTTATTCTTCGGTAAATAGTATTCTTTGTATTCCTTTTTAAAATCGAAAGCCATATTAACCCTTTGTATTAATTATACCATTGACATTGTATTTCTTTTATTTTCTCCATTGTCATTGTTTTAGACCTCTACGGTTCCAATTAAGCTATATACTCTTAAAAGTTCGAATCTCCTTGCCTGTATATGTATACCTCAGAATTCGCACGGCATTAGCACCGGATAGTCTTTCTTAGGTATAACCTTAATCTTAGCCGTGTATTCGGGGTGGTCGACACACTAGTCCATTACCATACAAAGCCGAATAAGGTAGTCTTCTCGCCTCTCACCATGAAATAAAAGAAGACCCCTGTGATCTTATTTTATTTTCCAACACAAAGTTAGCTCAAATACCTCCACCCCATATTTCGATAAAACTCCATCGCATCTGGCCAACCGAAAAATTTAGACGCCAATATATTATATACTTCATCAACCATCACTAGCGTAAATAACGTAATCGCGAGCGCGAGAAACGCCCGTTTTGACATTTTATTAGACAACCAAATAATAAACGGCACTACCACGTACATTAAAAACAGCGCCGAAAATCCAAATATCAAAACCGAGCGAAGACACACAAACCCGCCAATATTCCCGAAATTTAAAATCTCAACATTGTAATCCCAATATCTCGTACCATTACCTATCACATAAACTAGCCACCCTCCAATGAATTCCAGTGCCCCAGTCACAACTACCGACAACAAAAACACCGCCCACGGATATCTACGAATTTTCCAGCAACTCACTATTATTAACACCGCGCCAATTGCATAAATATTTATCCATGGTAAAAAGTTCCCACCCTGCATATAAAAATCCCCCGTCCCAGCGTCAAAATAATAAAAAATATACTCAGACACCCACCCAACAAACCCCGCAAATACCACACGGACCATCAAAAGCCCAACCCACTGCCACTTTTCTAATCGCAGCCTATCGCTCAGATATTTCCGATAGACCCTCCGTAAAGACTTCTTGCCACCCTTCTTCATTCTACGCTGCTTTCTTTTGCGCCCACTCCGGCGGCTCCATATCAAACAATATCTTCGGTGTATGTAAGTTCACTACGTCCGTGTCAATCCCGTAGTAATGTTGATAAGTCGTATCCACCGAACCAAACTTTGCCTTTTCGCGTTTCAATCCTAACTTTTCCGCCGTATCCCATACCATCTTTTCACTCGGTCCTTCCACCTCTACAAAAGTCGGAATCCACGGCCAAGTATCAATACAAATTTCCACATCACCATAAACCCAAGTCTCACGAGTCGATTCCTGCTCAGCCTTAGGTTTCAGTCCGCACGCCTTAAGCAAAGTAATACCATTTTCATAATCATCAATTGTCACATTTACTTCCTTAGTCCCGAGAATAGAATTATCGTCCGTTACATTTTTATACGTCATTACGATTTTTCCATTTCCCTCATCGCGCACTCGCGCGTACTCATGCTTCCCAAGATCAAACACGACTCGCCGCATCAATACTTCCGGTTTAACTAATTCTGCTCCTATTTCTTTAAGTTTTGCGCGTACGACATCTTTATCGATATCTAAAAACTGCGCTTCGATTTCATTTCCCATACCTCAATTATACCACCCGTTAAATCTCTACTAATTCATATTGCGTTTTGCCAAGCCCAAGCAACTCTGCATATGGTAAAATTTCTCGTCCAAGTTTCGAATCAATTCTTTCCCTTAATTTCTCCGACCCCATATCATCGCTTTTCCAAATCATATCAATAAACGCTTGATCGTTCGCAACTGGATCTAGTGATGCCACAATACCTAGATCCCCCATCACTGGATCATCTTGATTCGCATCACAATCACAAGACGTCGACAATGCATTCATTACAGTAATATATACGATTGGTTTCCCTTGCTCTTTTAAATAATCCGCAACTGCCGTCGCCGCCTCCGCCATCGACTCAATAAAATCAATTTGCTTATGTCTTGACATCCAACACTTTTTTGGACTTTCCGTTTTCCCGCATGAATGGATATAGGCTTTTCCGTTTCTAGACGCAAATCCAATCGACTGATTTTTCAAATTCGCACCAAATCCGCCCATCATATGACCTTTTCCGTGTGCGAGATTCACATACGCATCATAATCATCAAAATGAGAACCAACTAAATCATATTTCAAATGCTTCCCATTTTTAACAGGAATCTTCATTTCGCCTTCCGCATCCATAATATCCACATCGGCGAACGAAGTAAAACCGTGTTCCTCTGCAACCTTCATATGATCCCCCACAGTACACCTCGCTCCACCATATGCCGTGTTACATTCAACAATCGTTCCCTTGAGCGACTTCACGAACGGCCCAATCAAATCCGCCTTCAAATAACCCTTCGCTCCCCTCTCCCCAGTCGAAACCTTTACACCAACCTTCCCATCCAATTTAACGCCTAAAGCCCCATAAACTCTTTGTAAGCCCTCCGGCGTAATTTCTTTTGTAAAATATACTTTTGTCATAGTCCTCCTGCCTTTAATTATAACTAATTCTGGCTACCACAACCAGCATGGTAAGAGGATCCCATATATGGTATAATATATAATATATGGATGGACAAGATTATCTTAATCAAATATCAGCATCTAATAGACCAGTTAAAACTTCCGGACTAAGCAACCTGCTCTCCTCGAAGTTCTTCTGGTTCGGGATAGGAGCCTTAATTCTATTTATTATCATCTTAATCATCGGCGCCATCTTAGGTGGCAACAATGACAATGTAAAAAACCGTTCTTTCGCCCTAAAGCTACATTTAGATAATACGACCAATGTCATTAAAACTTACCAAAACGACGTAAAATCTTCTACGCTCCGCTCATATAGCGCTTCGCTCTCCGGTATCCTATCCGATACAAACAACAAGTTTACCGCATATTTAACCGATGTATATAGCTACACTCCGGAAAACATTGATGAAAAAATTATTGAACAGGCAACTTTAGAAAAGGATGCCCTGAATAACGAACTCTTCGAAGCAAAAATCAATGGCATCCTAGATCGCATTTATGCCCATAAAATGACTTACGAAATCTCAGCCATCGCCAGCGAAGAAGCAAAAATTATCAACATGGCTAACGACGAAACCCTCGTTAATATCCTCACCACATCATACAACAGTTTATTAAATCTATATGATAGTTTTAATAATTATTCGGTTACAAACTAATAGAAAGGAGCTTTATGGCTAAATCCGAAGAAGCAAAAAAAATCGCAGAAAAGCAAGGAATCAAGGAAGAGTTCATTGAGTTCATTAATCGCGGCTCAATGATCGACCTCGCCGTAGGTGTCGCAGTAGGTGGCGCTTTTACCGCAATTGTTAATTCCCTAGTTAATGACATTATTATGCCAATCGTTGGTCTCGTCGCCGGTGGCATCGACTTTACCCAACTCGCCATTCACATCCCAAATTTCTTTGGCGGCAATGACGAAGCCGTTATTGCCTACGGCAACTTTATTCAAAACGTCGTACGATTCCTCATTATTGCTTGGGTAATCTTTATGATTATTAAAGCAATGAACCGACTAAATCGTCGACGCGAAGCTAAAAAAGCTGCTAAAAAATAACATTCAAAAAACTCCCAGCGAAAACTGGGAGTTTTTTTATTCCGTGAGATTATAGCTTAATCTAACTAAATCTTCTAACTCATCTTCCGAAAGCTGACCAGCCGGCACAATTTCCACTCCATTTTTACCAAAATATCGCGATTCCATTACCGATTCATACTTTTCTTGAAGTAAATTCCCAAGCTCCATATCGGTACGAATCTCGAGCGTATGAGGATTTAAAACCAAAAAGACTCGCTCACCCTTTAAAAACAGCTGGCGCTCTTTTTCTGATTTTACCTTATACTCGCCAATCCCGCTTACTTTAGAAACGTCAAATACCATTTCAACTCCTCAATACTTCCATTAATATCGTCTAACGCGCGATGATTTTCTGGTTTCACAAATTTCTTGCCAAGCGCATTCTCAAAATAAATCTTCCAAGCCGAAACATCAAGCATACGATAATGAAGAAGCTTATTTAATTCTGGCATTTCGTGTTCAACAAACTTGCGATCCTGATGTATCGAATTCCCGGCAAGATAAACTTCCTTACCGAAATTACATTCAACGAATTCAATCAATTCTTTTTCAACTACCCCTACCGGTTTCCCGTCTGCATTCTGTTCAATCAAGGCATCACGCGACTTTGCATTCTTCTCCCAAAATTGCCCGACCATACGATTCTTAATTATTTTATCGTCCACCTTTACTATAGCTTCATACTGTGCAATCGGCTCAAGTTTCATATCTGTAGCAATCGCCGCCACTTCTAAAATCCTATCCTTTTTAGGGTCTAGCCCCGTCATCTCAAAATCCACCCAAAGTAGCCTCGCCTTTTTCATTACATTTCCTCCGGAATTTCAATTCCTAAAATATTTAACCCGTGCATCATAATATCTAAATATACCTTAACTAATTTCAATCTCTCGGCTTCGTTATCACAGCCAATCACCGGACAAGCCTCATAAAATCGCGAAAAATCTTGCGCTAATTCATACAAATAATTCGCCACCTTATGCGGCGCCATCTCATCCACCGCCTCATTTAATACGACTTTATACTCGAATACCTTTTTGATAAGATTACGTTCAGCAGGCTTAAGAGCATCTTCTTTTGTGAATATAATATTTTGATTTGAATCAGAAGAATCTATATTCCTGACGACACCGAGAGGTTCGCCCACAGGGCGGTTCTCTCGGCTGTCCAGCGTATGAGATTCTTCTGGTTCAAGTCCACGAACAAAAGAAGATGTCTTAAGCCTAGCGTTTGCTAAAATTTTCTTAGCACGAACTGCCGAATATAA
>JAGCAL010000075.1 GCA_017652715.1 Candidatus Saccharimonadota bacterium
AAAATGTTAATGATTTTCTAAAATCAGGACAACTAAAGTTGGTTTTTCTAATATCACCTGATTATTTTGGCGGAAGCGAAGGTGCAGATAATCAAATCGTTATAACTCCGGATGCGGAAAAAGAAAAACAACGTATTGATGAAGAACTATATAATTATTTAAAACAAGAGAAGTCGGTAGAAAATTTCCATGTCGATTTAGATTACGAAGAATCATCCGCGTCGATTGTTCCAAAAAGAATAATTGTATCTGCGACTATTGATGGAGAAGATTATCGTAGAGTTATCGAAGTTTGGTAATTTTTACTTTAAGGTAAAGACATTCTTGAGATATCACGCCAAAAAGCCCTGGCAATAGCCAGGGCTTTTTATCGGTTAATTGGACGAGAATTCGTCTGATACTGGTTATCTATTAAAGCACTAATAACTCGAGCATAGATAGATGCGCGGAGAAAATTGCGTGGTTATGTCTGTGGTATAATTGAGCCATATGATAAAGAATATTGTTTTTGACATAGGTGGGGTGTTGGCGGAAGAAGTCAATGGTCGTGCTCTAACTTATCTTACTGCTGCCGAACAGGAGCAATTATCTGATTTGGTCTATTTCAAGAGCCCGGGTTTTATAGAGGTGATTTTAGGAAATGATTCGTCAGCGAATTATTCCGCTAAGATGATTGAAAGATATCCTAATTTAGAAAAAGAAATTAGTTTTCTTTTTGATCCTAAAAATCTACCTATTACATACCCGATTAAGAAGCAGACTTTAGATTTATTATATAAATTACATGATAATTATAAAATCTACTTCTTATCAGATATGATAGATATGAGTTACGATTATCTAAAAGGTATTTTACAAGACTTTGACGGCGGAGCCTACTCTTTTCAGGAACATTTAAAGAAACCAAACCCAGCATTTTTCGAAACGCTTTTAAATCGCTATCATCTCGATCCTACCGAAACGATTTTCTTCGATGATAGGGAGAAAAATGTTGTTGCCGCACAAAATTTAAACATGAAAGCTGTTATTTTTACTGATGTAGATAGCGTATTAAACGCTCTTAAAGGTTAGGAGTTTAGGGATTTAATAGGATTGTGAGATGTAGGAATAGATTGCGAATTATTTCATAAACCGTTTGGTGGGCCTTAATTAACCAGGTTTTACTCGCATACAAAGAGGATATAGAGGATAAACTCCGACGTCATATATACGAAGAGTAGCTGGCTACCCCATACCACCGTTATATCATACAGGCAAAAGTATCCCATCTGTGCCGTTTTGCCGTTTTAGCGTTTATCCGATATGCTGCAGAACCTTGTCTAGCAATCAAAACTGCCAACAGAACAAAAACTAATTTATATATTGGGCATTTATTAAATATATCTAACAGGGGTATTCTGTACAGAAATACTAGCATATCTGAGTATTTTATGCTAAAGCTATTGACAAAATAAAGCACTTATGCTATTATGGTGTCATAAACTTGAGAACGGAAAAGCAGCCGCTCATAAAGCTTCGAACCTTACCTCCTAGTAAGGTTGTATAACAAAATATATTTGTAGGCGTAAGACGCCGGAAAGGGGTACCAATATGAAACGTTATTTTGGATTCGCACTCGCAGACAGTATGTTCCAGGGGGATTGCGTGATTCGCCGCAGGGCGCTGAGCGTTGAAGAAGTCAAGGCGATGGAAAAGGAGCTTACTCCTTGTCTTAATCCCTCGCATAAGGCTATCATCGATGCGATGCACGCTCGGTTCGACATCGACGTCGAGATCCCGGAGCAGCCGCCGCGCGTAAGTGTTGGCATCGGCGACAGCGTGGTTGTCATGGGCGTCCGGGGTCTTCCCCGCCTGACTGACAGACACGAGTATACCGAAGAAGAAATTGCGGCAGCGACCTTCTCCTTCTCGGAGTACACTGTGGTCGAGTAAACCGCAAACCGGGCATCTCTTAGAAAGTAGCGTATTGTTCGTAAGGTTCGTGGATTTATCCCACTTGCAGCGGAATTTATTCGTATTAGACGCAAAATCTGAGGGCTCTGCCCAATTACAACTGAATAGGAGAAACTATCAATAGCCCGAGGCATAAAATAAGTCCTTGGGCTTCTCCATTTTTTAGATTTTTATGATATTATTGATATAAGCATTTTAGATAAAAAGTTAATTGTGGAGGAACAATATGAGTGAGCGCCTCAGCTACTCGAACGAAATCTATGATCAGAGAGATGAGTCAAGCCAAAATCAGGCAGAAACGGTAGAAAATGCCGATCAGACCGCGGCAGACCTAAGCGTCAAAGCCTTAATGAAAGTCATAAGACAGCAATCAGGCGAAAAACGCCGTATACCATCGGATGAAACTCTGAAGCATTTTACGACTGGAGAGTATGTTCCTGAATTTATACCTGGAGCTAGTAAAGGACAGCTCCCACCCAAACGGATTAGAGAAACTGTAGAGCATTTTTTAAATCATCAAAGAATAAATTCAGAAACGGATTCTCAGATAGAGCAATATTCAGAAGACGAAATTTTGACAGCCGCTTCATTACTAGAATTTCTCTCTAGTAAACCTGGAAAAATTCGCCGAACAGGTTCGACCTACCGAAACGAAAGTTATGATACTAAGATTCTCGAAACTATCCTGCCACACATTCATGAAAATAAGCCCATAACACTTTTTGGGCTTTCTTTCTCTCCGAAATTTCGTAACCCAGACATCTCGGATGGCCAGCTAAGACCAGATATGGCAAATTATCTAGCCATGTCAAATCTCCAGCAAATAGCAAGAGGGGCTAATATGATTTACAGTGGTGGAGTAGATTTGTGCATTGGATACGAGGGCACTATTTATCGACAACTCGGTAAATATAACAACGAAGATGTAGATGGCACCAGAAAAGAGATTATCCGGCTTAACGATGAGGCACACCGAAACGTTTACGGAGAATCTTCAGATTCACCAAACCATGTCATCGTCGAAGATGCGAGCGCGCTAATTAACTCCTGTCTACTTGCGGAGCCAGAAGATTATGGCGAAGAAAAATGGTTAAGGCGGGCAGCAAGAAAAAGGCGTGAAGTTCGAAGTAGATATGAGCTCGGTCAGCAGGTAGCATATCAAGAAATTGGCGATCAGGAGGTTCTCGATAATCTAGATCGTGACGGTGGTCTTTTTCATCGGCTTAAAGATACGATTAAGGGCTTAAAGGCACAGAAAGAGGCGATGTTGTTCGATGATTCCCTAACGGCCGAAGCGGAAGCCGATATCGATAAGAAAATTGATGGTCTAGATGTGTACGGGGAGCTTGAATCATGGAAGAAGTTCTATCTTACAACCACATCTCCAGAAATGTTTGGAGATGAACGCGAACGAGCTGGATACGCGCAAAGAATGGCCGTTAACTATAAAGCCTTCAATGAGATTAAGTATCAAGGCGGAGTTCATGCCAATGGTATCCTCGGGTTCACAGAAAACCCAGTAGCCATAACGGTCAACGGTACTAACCGAAAAATGAATATTCAACTAGTGCCAGGCTGGAATTATTATCCACATCATCGCCTTACAGCACGCACTATTGGAAAAAATGGGCAATACCAATGGACGCCATTAATGCAAAAAGAAATGCAAGAATCTGATGCTGTCTTCTTGCCGCAATATGTTGGAGAACATGATTATCCATTTTACTATGAGCAGCTAGCTCCCGTAGGTAATCTAGACGAAAAGACTTCTATGCACGCAGGTGTTCAAATTCTCCAATCAGAAAATGGACAAAAATATGTAGCAAAGACTGCAGAATATAGAAAAGGCGGCAATCATCTACTTGAACAGATTGCAAGAATGAGAAGAATGAGTGAAGCCGGCGTAACTATTATACCGGAAATCGTCGATGCTAACGTAAAAGGAGACCGTATACAATATCTACTTCCATTTCTTGATGGCGAGTCGTTGGACGGAAATATGTTCGACGGCGATCCGATCCAAAACACCGAAGCTGCACTTCCAATTCTACTATCGAAACTGTCTCAAGAATTATGGGCCAAAGGAGAAAGTCGTAGCTTTGAGCATTATTTCTCCGATCATCATTTATCTTCGGTAGAGAAAGGGTTAGACTCAGTCGAAAAAAGCGAGAATACCCTATTACCACTCTCTGATTCCATTATTGATATAGATGGCAAGACACAGTTAAACTTACCGACAATTCTAAAAATCCTCTCCGGTAAACGCAATACCTTAGATAAATCTTTTGCTACCTCCGTTTGCCCAGAGTTTACACATGGCGATTTACACTTTGGTAATATCTTTATGAAAGATGAGGATGTCCAACTAATTGATATTAACGGAAACCCAAATAGAGACATCTGCTCGGTCGACTTCGAACTATCGCGTTTAATGCTGAGCTATTATCGTCAGATTATTCGAGATGGAGAATATAGTGTCGAAACGGATGAAGATGGCAATGATCGCATTGAATATACCGAACGCGGAAAAGCAATTTTAGATGCGAGAGAAAGGCTTTTCAGTTACTTCAAGAGAACGAAAATCTGAAGCCTCTCTTAACAGAAAACTCACTAGACAACATTAGGCTACTGGAAGCCCTAGATATAGCCTCTGTATTCGCGAACAGACCGGAAGAACAGCAAGAGGGTACATATCTCATTGGCACAATGCTTCTAAACGAAGCGATTCAGAGTCGCGAGGATGGTATGTTTGATGGTGCGATTTTTGACCTCATGCGTGAAAACGTAACAGTTGAAAACTACAACTCACCGGAGACTAACCAAAAGTTACGCCAAATGTTCGATACGTATCTAGGAAAACGCTACGACGGCTTTTCTGTTTCGCATATGTTTAATCAATTCGTAATTCATGCCATTAAAAAAGACGGCACAATTACGAGCTTCTTATCAAATACCGACCTCATAGATGGGGTAGATACTATCGATACCGGCATGAAAGATGCAAACGGCGAAGCGGTTGTCGAAGCCTCTTACGACAAAATACTTGAAGCATGGCAAGATCAAAACTTTCCGGAAAATGGTCGCGATAAGTTATTTCATGGGTTTGCCGAATCCGAAAACAAGCTAAACAGGGCGATTGAAACCGGAGAATCTGTATCCGTAAACGGCAGAGACTACAAAATTAAGAAGTTGCTCGGTCTCGGGAAGGAATCGAAAGCCTATGAAGCAGAAGATGAAGAAGGACGCAAAATCGCAATCAAAGTCGGCTTGCAATATTTGGACAAGGAGTTCGATTACGCCATGGACTTGCAGGAAAAGTCCGGAGAAATTGGAGCAAGATTCCCTCAATATTACGAATATGATCGAGAAAGCAATATCCTGTCGATGGAGCTAATCGAGGGTCAGCCTGCCGAAGAAATAGTTCATCAGATTGATAACCCAGAAGATTGGACTGAGTTCTTGGGCAATATTTCTGATGTCGTGGCGGACATTGCAGAACTAAACAAGAGAGGTGTGAATGCCGGGCAGTTCAATCTGCGGAACGTTATGGTTAGTGACTCTGGGGAATATCGTATCATAGATCCCCTATACGAGGGCAACCCTGACGTTTATGAGGCAAAACAGGTTCTTCGCATTATGGGGGTTCTAGTAGAAAAGATTTATCATACGAAATCAGAAAGATTCCCACTTAGAGTTAAGTCCAGTAACCAAAACGAAACACTGCGATCGCTCCGCTATCCCGATGGCGCGCTAGATGAACTGGATGGAGAATCTCGAGGTATGCCTCCACTTCTAGATGCAGAGCTACAAAAGGTATTCAGAGGAGCATTAGTAAACGGTATCGGTAATAAAACCCTGTCAGATGTCGCTCATAGCTTTGAGGGCATAAAGAGTATTTGCGAAAGACTCGAAAGTAATTCAGCGCGAACTGAATTTGCTAGACGACCACAGGCACTAGCAGTAGATTTAAATGGCACATTAGAAGAAGATGGAATTATCAACGCTAGAACAGTGGAATCCATAAATCGTCTGCTTAACCGCGGTACGCCAGTTGCAATCATCTCCGGGAAGAGGCTTGAAGCCGTCAAAAACACACTCGGAGCCAATGGCATTGATATGTCAAAAATAGATGTAGTCTCCGATGAGGGCGCAATCTATGAAGCTAGTGGCGAAATCGTATCCGACCACACTATTGCTAATGTGGAACAAATTTCTGCAGCGATTTCTCAGTATATCACCACTCAAAACATTGGTGGTCAAGTTCGAAATAATGCGGAGCGAATTAATATTGCACTAAACTCCTTAGACGAACAGGTTGTAAATGTCCTTACTAATTATGCCGAACGATTAGGTCTTGAAGCAACCGTTAACCAAGAAATTGGGCAAATTGACATAGTGGGCAGTGGCGTGAGCAAAATGTCTGGTATGCAAGAGTTCGCAAGCCGCCATGGAATAGAATTAGATTCGATTGTTACAGTAGGCAATGAGCCGACCGGAAACGATCGAGAAATATTATTTGATAATAGTGGCGAGCCGCGACCAAACGCATTTACGGTTGCCGGATCGGCAGAGACGAGCATAATCGTCGAAGATATGACAGATCTAGTCGGCTATGGTGGGATAAATCGCACTGGAGAAATCCCTGCTGGTTTCGGCACGTTCAGCGACTTTAGTGATGCAGATGAAGAAACGATTGCATATTTGAGGCAAACTGCTGCAGAAAATTCAAATATATTCTACCCATATTTTGCCTTAGAGCAACGTCTGAATAGTAAAGATCCTAAGAGTGTGGACTATAAGTGGTTGATGAGCGATAATGACGGCAACCCAATCGGGTTCACATCGCTTAATAAGGTATCTGAAGACGGCGTTTATAACATTAGCGGTATATACCTTACTCCTAATACTAGAGGCAGAGGGGTCGCAACCGATGCAATTACCACGCTAGAAAGGTATGCAACGAGCAGCATTCCTGGTTTTAAAGGATTTAGGGTAAGAGTAACCGAAAGTAATGCTCCTTCGCGCCGAATCGTTGAGAAAAGTGGATTTGTGCCTACTGAGGTTATTGACGGCGACTATGATTTAGTTATTGACGGCGAACATCAAAAAGCCAAAACAATAGTATACGAATATGATCCTTCTGGTCAAAAAACAGCCATTAACCTTGCTGAAAGTGGGGTAGTAGTCGGAGATGAACTCGTCGAGATGTATAACAGCATGAGGGAGATGCAACCATAATGGACAAGACGGAAAGCTATACGATAGATGTCAGAGAACAGACTACTAATTGGGAGGCATTGCGCCAAGGGGAAACCTACACAACTACCTTCGGGAAAATGGAAGACATTCAACGTGAACCGGTAGAAATGCGGAAGATTACTCTTGAGGATTTTAACTCATCTGGAATGATAGGCGAAGAAGCAATAAATGGTGCGGCGGCATTTGTCCAGGAAAATATTCAATCTGGGAAATATGATTCTTTTCCGTTGGCAAAATGGATCCATGAAAACATGACATCCCCAGAACAACTACATGAGTTAGATGACGAGACGATTTATGAGAGAACCAATGGCGGTACCTGTGTTCAGATGGCAAAAAGCTTGCGGAGATTTTATTCTGAACATGGTATAAAATCGCATTTTGTCCCATTTGAAACCGCTGGTCAGATAAACGAAGCTGGCCACGAATATAATCCATACGGACATCTGGCTTGCATTGCACCATTTATAGACGGAGATAGGCAGAAATTTCTACTCGTAGACCAAGGTCTAGCGTTAACCGAACCGGTAGTTTTTCCGGCACGTGATGATTCTGAAGAGTTTACCTATGGCAATAAAAAATATCGTGTTTCGTATAACGATAGTAAAAAGCAAAATCCTTATACCCTTGAAATTTCAGAGTTAAAAGATGGAGAATATAAAAAAATAGACGAGGCTCATTTTGATCCATTCGCGGCGATGGAAAACCCTCGTGCATTTACACCTGACGCGCTCAGGGTGTTACCTGGATTTAGAACTACAAAATACGATCAGAGTGGCAAAGCGGTGGCATCTGCCTCGGTAGATTACAGAAAAAATGGTATAAAACTGAAACATATGGAATCTGGCGCACCGATTATAACGAGAATTAAGCTAGATGAAGATTTCGGGCAATACTTGGATGAAATATCCGCTACAGCCGAACAACTGGAGATTTCTGGCGAAGAACTAATGGATAAGCTAAAAATCGGCGTCGACGCCAAAGATAAAATGTTAGGGATGGTTCTTGCGCCATCCGTTGTAGATGAGCTTGTCGGGTTTGAAAAAACGAGCTCGATTCCTGAAAAATTAGAGTACAAGGCAATCGCCGAGCTTTCAGAGGGCAAATTGTACTATCATGAACATATTTACGATTTAAAAATTAACGCCAGTCAAGAAGAAAAAGCCTCAGAGCCAACTCCATTCGGAGAGAGCATACCTACTATCCAGATAGACGACAAAGAGGCTTTCGAAGCGTCTACGAGAAAAATACTAGAGTTTTCCGACAATAATCCCCATCTGTTTTGGATTAAGAGCCGAGCCGGCCAAGCGCCCGAAAAAACAAGAGAAGATGTACTAGCTCAAATATGGTTCAATGCTACAGAAGAAGATTTCCGTAGCCCTGCAATATTCATAGAGAGACAAATTGCGTTCATGAGGGACAATACATTCAATAATTTGCTCGAACAGCGACAGACCATCGGCGGCGATTTCAAGGGATCGCGGTTATTAGTCGATGTAGTCCAACAGAGCGGCAGCAATGAAACACCTTACATGTTGAATTTTACCCTGGAAGACCTAGATGGAGCAAAATGCCAAATCCCCAGTGTTAGATATGCAATAGAACAAGGAGAAAATGGAGAGAAAACTGGGTATATTTTTGCTATTCAAACTCCAAAAAATATTGAGCCGACAGAGGATGATTTAAGATTATCGAAGAAGATGAATCGTTATTTCTATAAGATAAATAATGGGGTGTTAAGATCGGAATCGCTAGAGTACCAAGATTACACAGAGCGCAGAAGCGACGGAGAAGATATGAGTAGTGTCCCATACCCAGAGAATATTAGCGACGTAACCGTTTCCTCCGTGCTGAGTCTGTCGGCAGCCTTAAAAATGATGGCTGATAGAGGCATTACGCACATTCGCGTGCCATATTTCTGCCCACTAAGGTTTCAGGCTCATGCAAGACTTGGACAAGAAGAGCAATACCGGATCCAAGATAACACCAGTAATAAGTTCATACGAACCCTTAAACGGGTATCCTACCATTTCCCGGCTGTTGTCGTAGGGAAAATTAATACACATGGATACACTAATATACGAATAAATGGTACTTTAGAAACAGATAACGAAGTACTAAAAAATATTCAAGAATAGTCTGAAATCACATGTTTTGTGCCCCCTGTCTTCCGTACATTCAATGTGGGTAGAGTTGAGTCTTTTTTGGAAAAGATCCGGTATGGATTGTTTAGGGATTTAACAGGCATTTATAGATTACGGAATAGTTGAATATTATTTTATAAATCGTTTGGTGGGGATTACAGGGCTCGAACCTGTGACCTTACGAATGTGAATCGTACGCTCTAGCCAACTGAGCTAAATCCCCGTGGAGCTATTATAGCATATTTTCTCTTATGACGCAGCGATTAGATGTCGTGGTTTAAGCGAATAACATCGAAACCTCTACTCCTCATATGGGGTTTTATGGTATAATTTCGATATGGATTTGACTAAATTTGAAAACGAGCTAAAAGAGATAGAGGATTTTTTGGCGCAGCCGGATGCGTATGCGGATTCTGAATTCGCGAGTAAATCGAAGCGAGCTAATATCCTGCGCGAGATTATTGAGCTGAGTAAAAAAATTGAACAATTTTCAGCGAATTTAACAGAGGCAGAAGCATTAGTCGACGATCCAGAACTTGGTGAAATTGCGAAAGATGATGTCATTAATATAAAAAGTGAGCTTGAATCAGCGCAAGAGAAATTGGACGAGCTTTTAATTCCCCGCGACCCGACGGATGACAAACCCGCGATTATTGAAATTCGGGCGGGGGCAGGCGGTGATGAGGCTTCCCTTTTCGCGGCGGAGTTATACCGAATGTATTTGAAATACGCCGAGGCGCATGGTCTTAAAGCGGAGTTGATTTCGCAAAACGGAAATGAGGCGGGCGGTATGAAGGAAGTAATTTTCAAGATTTCTGGCGATAATGCCTATGGTCAGCTGAAGTTCGAAGGTGGTGTACATAGAGTGCAGCGCGTGCCGGTTACTGAGTCCCAGGGGCGGATTCATACTTCTACCGTTACCGTAGCAGTACTGCCTGAGGCTTCTGAAAAGGATCTCGAGATTAAACCGGAGGATTTACGGGTTGATATTTACCGCTCTGGAGGTCATGGCGGGCAGGGCGTTAATACAACTGATTCAGCGGTTCGTATTACACACTTACCTACTGGTATTGTCGTAGCAATGCAGGACGAGCGTTCGCAACAGCAGAACCGGATTAAAGCGATGAATGTTTTACGTACGCGCCTGCTTGAGAAGAAGAAGGAGGAGGAGCGAAAGAATGCTAGCGAAGCGCGTAAATCTCTGATTGGGACCGGAGACAGAAGTGAAAAAATTCGTACCTATAACTTTCCACAAGACCGTATTACTGACCACCGAATCCATTATTCGCGCAGTAATTTACCAGCAGCGATGGATGGCGATATTGATGACATTGTCAGCGAACTGATAAAATATGAACGACAAATTAGTTGATTTTTACGGACGTGACTTTCTAGTTACGCCAGATGTTTTAATTCCCCGCCCTGAAACCGAGATGATTGTTGATGCGGTACTTAATCTTGTTGGTAAACCGTATCTGCCCGGAGTGAAGCCGGGAGAAGCAAAACTCCCGCAAAATCTTTCTATTTTAGACGTTGGGACGGGTTCGGGTTGTATTGCGATTACTCTAAAATTAGAGCTTCCTGAAGCTCATGTCAGCGCGTCCGATTTCTCCGAAAAAGCCCTAGCGGTAGCGCGCAAAAATGCGGCTAGGTTAGGCGCTAAAGTGGATTTTATAAGGTCGGATTTAATGAACGATGTGTCTCATGATTTTGACGTAGTAGTAGCGAATCTTCCGTATGTGGATGAAAAATGGGACTGGATAGACAAAGAGGCATTAGCAAAGGAACCCGAGGAAGCTTTATATGCAGACGATGGAGGTTTGGCATTAATCAAAAGGTTAATTAGCCAAGTTGCTGGACATAGCATTAAATGCCTAATCCTCGAGTCCGACCCGTCACAGCATGACTTAGTAAAAGAATATGCTGAGAGAGAAAAGTTTAGTTTAGTCGAAACTCGAGGATTTATACAGGTTTATTCGAATAACTACGCTGGGTAGCCTTCCAATGTTACATTAATCGCGATTTCCTTCCCTTCGCGGATAACGGTTAGTTGGACAGTGTCGCCAGGTTTATATTCGCCGATTAGATTCGCGAGCGAACCAGTTGCGCCTACTTCTACACCATTAATTTTTGTAATAATATCCTTATCTTTAAGGCCGGCTTTGCTGGCTGGGCTGCCGTTAACGATGGCGGAATAGCTTGATGAGCTATAGAGATAGACGCCAATACTGACCGGTAAATTGTAAGCTTTTGCAACTTCCGGCGTTATTTCTACACTATATACGCCGAGATAAGTGCGTTCAGCTTTACCGGTTTCTTTTAGTTGCGATAACATACCTTTGACGCTAGAAATCGGAATCGCGAAGCCCATGTTTTCGGCGGTAGAGCTAGTTGCGGTATTAATGCCGATTACTTCGCCAGCCGCATTTACTAATGGACCTCCGGAATTGCCAGAGTTAATTGCGGCGTCGGTTTGAATCATGTCAGACAAGGTTTCGGTATTGCGACCAGTTCCGTCGGATGCCGTAACCGAACGACCTAATCCGGAAATGATGCCAGAAGTGACGGTGTTTTGATATTGTCCGAGAGCATTGCCGATTGCGATGACCTGCTGGCCGACATGGATAGTTTTAGAATCGCCTAAGGTCGCAGCGGTCAAATCTGAAACGTCTTTAATCTTTAGAAATGCGATGTCGTTCAACGGGTCGGTTGCAACTATTTCGACTTTTTCGTACGTAGTGCCGTCGTCTAGGACTACCGTAATTTCGTTAGCGCCGGAGATGACGTGTTTGTTCGTAATAATATATCCGTCACTGGTCGCAATGACGCCAGTTCCGGCAGCCGAAGAATCATAGCTGCTACCGAAAAAGTCAGTAGTTTTAGTAGATGTTACGATTGAGACTACGCTTTTTGAAACTTTTTCTGCGACATCAGCAATTGAACCTTCAACGAAATTAGCCGAGTTGCCATCGGTGCCACCGCCGAGGAATGTGATAGGTGTATTGGATTTTTCGTAAGCCAGCCAGCCCAATACTAATCCGCCCACGCCGCAGATTAGTGCGATAAATACTAGTATCCCGATGATGCCGTTTTTACTAGATACTTCTTTCGTCTGCGAGTTAGTCGCAGCTTCTTCTTTTACGACGGTTTTCGTTTCGTCAGAAACTTCACCCACTGTTTTTTCTGTCATTTTACCTCCTTTAAATATTAAATATCGGATTGCTAAACGCTAAGACGATGATAGCTATCAGCACGACACCAAATATAACCGGTCCGATAATATGTTTGAACCGGAAGTCGTCTTGGTATTTTATCATAGCTTGGCGTGCGTAATTATAAACAAAAGCAAAAATCGTTAGGATGATTGAGAGTTGCGGGATGCGAATTCCGGTCGAACCGAAGGTGTAGATGATAGCCCAAGTATGGCAGAGCCAGGCGACTTCAGAAAAGACAAGTCCGCAGACTAAAGTTGTTAAGGTGAAATCTTTGTCGTTACTTTGTACGAGAACGTGACGGCTCGCAGCGTAGCCGATTAGAAATGTCAAAAGTACTAGCGCGACTGAGTTCGTGTTCGCGGTCATGATTGTTGCCGCTGAGACTCCTAAGAACACCGCAATAAGGGATTGCGCTAAGGTCGCAGCTTCGGATGATAATGGCTTAATAAATAGTAGCCAGGCGCAGTAGAATGCCATTAAGATAAAGTCGACGATAAGAAACGATGTGCCGGCGTAGTAGGTTAGAAGTACAACGCTAATGCCTACAATTAGGTCTACTAAGTTAGATTTAAGATTTAGCCAAAGGTAGCGAGAGCGTACCGCAAAAATTCGCCACTTGGAAATCAGGACGAGTAGTAGGCCAAGAATCGGGCTGCCCGACAATACGGTAATTAGTACCGAGCCAACCCCAAGCAAAAGGTTTAGAAACACATGGACTATTCCGCTCGCAATATTGCGAGATTTCCTCGCTAAAACATAATCTGCCATATGCTTATATTATATCAAAAATTTTAAATTAAGCTTAAAAATGGTATAATATCTTTTATGGAACCGACTTTTTTTCAGAAGCATCCGATGCTGAAGGATTTACTTGGACTTGGGTCTTTTATTGTCGCGATTGTACTTGGAACTTTGTTTCTAAATACATTTATCTATCGTTCATATAATGTTGTCGGCGGTAGTATGGAGAATACGCTACACGAAAATGACCGCGTGATTGTAAACCGGGCTGCGGTGTCTTGGGCGCATTTTATTGGTCAAGAATATGTGCCGGAACGTGGGCAGATTATTGTCTTCTTAAATGAAGATGAAGAAAAAGTGGCCGAGTATAAGGCTAAAGGGATCGAAAATCCGATGACTTGTTCTGTGCCATCTAGCGTTAGTGACCAATATATTATTAAGCGGGTAATTGCTTTTCCAGGAGAGCGTGTAACGGTAAAAGATGGGGTGTTGAAAGTTTATGCTGATGCCGAGTCTACCGAAGGGATTGTTTATGACGCAGAATGGCGCACTTCTGAAACTGACGGACCGAAGGAACATACTTCGGGCGAAGTTGATATGGTCGTTCCGGAGGGAGAGTTGTTCGTGTCTGGGGACAACCGTGAGGGTTCTAATTCTTGGGACTCAAGAAATGGGCTAGGGACAATTCCCTACTGCCGAATTATTGGGCCAGTAGTTTTACGTCTGTTCCCGTTTGACAAAATTCGCGGTTTTTAGTGATTTAGTTTTTTGATTAACTCTTTTAGTTCGGCTTCGTTACGACAACGGAAGGTCAGAGATCGGCCTTTGATATGCGCGACTGCATTATATTTAGCAGATAGCGCATCTTCTTCTTTCATATATTCGCTGCGCTTAATAGCACGGGCGCTGGATTTTTTCTTGTTTTCGGCAAAGTATCTTTCTACTTTTCGGACAGTCCAGCCCTCATCTACAATTTTCGGCAAAACCTTCTTGACTAGTTTTTCATCTTGCGAGACGAGCGGACGCATCACGCCTTCGCTTAATTTCTCTTTTACCATGACTTTCTTGACAAAATCCGGCAGGTTAAGTAAGCGCATAGTGTTTTGGATAGTTATTTCACTCTTCCCTACTTTCGCGGCGATGTCTTTCGGACTAAGATTAAATTGGGTTTGGAGTTTAGCGTAGGCCGTAGCGAGTTCGATAGCGTTCAAATCTTCACGCTGGGCATTCTCGATAATCGAAAGCTCAAGACGATTTTGGGAATCCAAAGTACGGATGATAGCAGGGATTTTATCAAGACCAGCGATTTTCGCCGCTCGCCAACGACGCTCGCCGGCGACAATTTTATATTTTCCGTCTTCCTTCGTAACAACGATGGGCTGTAATACGCCGTGCTCTTTAATCGAAGCAGCCAGGGCATCCAAGGCGCCGCCATCAAATTCGCGACGAGGTTGTTCGCTATCTGGTATGATTTCGGTTAGCTTAAGCTCCTTAAGCTGGCTGGCTTTTTTATCCTCAACCGCAGTCGGGTCGAATTCATCATCAATCAATTCGGTCGGGATTAAACTTTCGAAGCCTCGTCCTAGTCCTTTCATTTAGTTCTCTCCTCTATTTCTCTAGTTAATTCTTTATAAGCTTTAGCACCTTTACTAAATTTATCGTATGCTCCTACCGGAACGCCGTGGCTCGGCGCTTCGGCTACTCGCACGTTGCGCGGAATTGTCGTTTTAAAGGTAAGTTGCTTGAAATACTTTTTAATTTCGTTGTAAACCTGCGCCGATAAACTAGTCCTCTTATCATACATCGTCGCCACTACACCAAGCAATCTAAGGTTCGGATTCGCTTGTTTCATGACTAATTTCATACTTTCGAGCAATTGAGCAACTCCTTCGAGAGCGTAGAATTCGGTTTGTACTGGCAATAATAGATAATCTGAAGCGATCATACTGTTTACTGTCAGAAGAGAAAGGGACGGGGGTGAATCGATAATGACAAAGTCATAATTTTCTTTTACTGTATTAATTGCGTCACGCAGGCGTACGAATTTGCGCTGCATATTCGTCATTTCAACCTCGGCATTCGCGAGCTCCGGAGTAGTAGAGGCGATGTCGAAGTTTTTATATTTAGTCGGACGGATAGCGTCGCTTAGACTCGCTGTCCCCATAACTACATTCGTCATAGTAACACCTAGAGCTTCGGGGTCGTTTTTCTCAATACCAAGGCCGCTAGTAGCGTTACCCTGAGGGTCAAAATCAATCAAGAGGACGCGATATTTATCTTTCGCAAGGTAATATGATAAGTTAACAGCCGTAGTAGTTTTCCCTACGCCGCCTTTCTGGTTTGTTATACATATCACCTTCGCCATAATACTTACGATTATAACACAAAAATGAATAAAATAAAGAAGAAAACACTATCAACTTAAGCATGTTGAATAGTAAAAAGACTAAAGCGAAACCCGTTTTCGCTCAGGCTTCGCTCAATCCGAGTTTCGCTTTAGTCTCTTATACTGGCTTCAAGTTGGATTATTATCACTATGGATAACCGTTTTTTTCTTAATGCCATCAAAATAGTCCGACATAGCGGATGTACCTTTGAGGTATTTTCGAAACTCATTGACAAATATAGCACGTTCTACCAGATTGCGCCGAATTTTAGGGTCGGTGACGCTTTTGCGGAAAACGCGATAGAACTCGGTTTGCGACACATTTGCTTTCGCCCCAACGAGTTGACTAAATTTGGCACGAGCCGCATCATCGAGGTGATGAAAAACAGCTATGCCAAGTTCTGGAACAAGGCGAGCGGCGGCTTTCCCTCGCTTATCTGGTCCGGCGCTCAATAGAAGAGTCTCGAGCGCGCGTAATTTTAGCCTGCGACCATAATCGAAGAGCTGTGAATTTCGAACTTCTCTATCCCCAGAGAGAAATGAAAGAATTTCAAGACGAGTAGTTTTTAGGCTGATATCTCCTTCGGGTGGCGATAAGCTGATACCGTCTATAAACCCACCTATGGTCGGGAGTAGGTTTTCCAGTAGCTCGTAATCATCCGGTTGAAGCGATTCGGAAACTGCGCCAGTTGCAATATTGAGAGGTTCAGGATAATCTATTTGGAAACGCTTAGAGAGCTCGCTGAGTTTTTTATCAAGCGAATCGGCATTACTGGGCGCATTTTGCTCAATATCTTCTTTAAGAAAAACACGAATTGGCTCATCATAATCATGTGCATGCTTCGCCCAATTAGTACGCCATGCCGCTTGAATATTTTCATCGGCAAATAGCGCTAGGATTCGTTCGGAAAGTGGCGAAATCGCCTCTGACAACAGAACGCCATCCCTGGAGCTTTTTATGACGGCGCCAGTCGGTAATAGATAAACATCTTTGGCCTCTGTATTGGGAAAAATAGTCTCAATAATTCGTGCCTTAATTTTTTCAATATTAGAGCGGACTATTCGGTTCGCCAATTCATCGATGAGTATTTGTTTAGAGTCTAGGAGTTGCGTCATTTCGCTGTTAATACGAAGGTCTTCTTTCTCGTAAAACCCCTTCGGCTTTTCCGCATAGAGGGATAGTTCTGGGATTACGGTGACATAATAATCGGTTGCCTTCATCCTGGCCTGATTAATCATCGTGTGTAGGTCTTTTTCCGCAACCTCTTTAGGGACATCAGGGCGCGAAGAATGTAGTTCTTTTTCCGCATCCTCTTTAGGGGTATCGAGGCGCGAAAGAAGCCGACTACGGAGTAACGCTTCTGCCTCCTCAGTCGGCATGTCTATTTCCCGATTTCTGACCTTGTTAGTGACTAATTCGTAGATACGCTGACTGTTCTTGTCTTCTTGGTTTTTATATTTCCGTGCTTCATTCATGCCGATACTATCCAGATATTCATTCAAGGCATCAAATGCCTCGGTAGCATATTCGCTGGCCTTCGCATTTAGGTTTTCTCTTGCCTCACTGTACCCATCATACTGTTTTTTTATCTCTAAAACACGTTTGGTGGAGGACTTAGGGTCGAGGCCTTGGCTTCTTATATAATCTTCGGCTGCCTGTATTGTCCTTCCCTCTGGGCCATACGTACGATAAAGTCTTTTTGCGTCAAGTAGAAAACTCCGGAGTGCGGTCTTATTCATTGGGCCATTTTCATATTTTTCCCATAGACTTATGGCGCGGAAGTATTTTTGCTTTTCTAGGCGTTTACTTTCAAATGTTGAATGAAACGTTCCTGTTGCAGCGGAGTAGGCTGGTCCCGAATAGATCTTTTCGAGTAGTTTTTGCCAGTCCTCATTCTTAGATTCAAGACGAGCAATAAATTCATCACGAGACTCAACTTCTTCGGCTATAGCTGATAACGCCACACGATGGGTTAGATTTCGGTATTGTTTTGTAAAAGGATAGCGACGGTCGTCATACTCAAGCCCAAAAGATGTAAATATGGCTTTATCACGAGCTTTCGGAGAAACTGGAAAATTAGTCTGATCTTCTACATTAGATACTGTCGAGAACAGGTATTTTTGCTCGGCAGAAAAGTGATAGTCTGGCGGAAACTCATGTTTAGGGATACTACGCAGCAATTGTTCACCAGAAATAATCTGACTATCTTGCGATTCTTGTTCTATTGATTCCGACGGGTGATTTAGGTGTTCCGACATTAGTCGAGATCTTCCGAGAAGAGCGAATCGTATTGGTCAGAGGAAGCCGCCGCTAGATGGCCCTGAAGATCGTGAATATGCTCATCCATTTTAGTTAATATCGGTCTGAAGCTCTCGTCTAAGTAGGCTGCCCGTTCTTCGGATAGGTTTCCGATTACCTCCGCTGCTTCGTCAAAGAATTCTTTGGATATCGGGCGCGTACTACCAAAACGACCTTTGAGCTCTTCTGCGCTATAGCCGAGTATTTTGCCGGTATAATACGCAAGCCAGCTAATTGTGCGACGAATGTCGTCACGTTCCTTTTTGTCGTCGCTACTTAAGGCTTCTTTAGCGTCGTCAGACTCAAGAAAATCTAGTGTGAGCGCCGTAGAAACAGTTAGTAGATCTTTGGCTTCCAAGCGTCGACTTTGAAGGACTTCTCTCGCAATAAAATCATAAAGCAAATCATCTTCTAAGGAACTATGCTGATTTTGGGTAATTGTCCTACCGATGAGAGATGAAAGACCAGCGCCAGAACGATCTATTTCTCCGTCGGCAACGAGCCTCGGCTTGCCATCTGGCCCGATTACTTTTCTCTTGACCCGTTTTCGACCGCCCATGTATCGCGGATTAGTAATACTTGTCCAGGTAGAAGCGGTAAATATTTCGATATCTTCGAGATCTCCTGCGGTGAATGGACCATAAACATACTGATCGTCTTCATCAACTAACCCTTCATCGTATAATGTTTCAAAATCCTCCTCTTCTAGGTGTCTTCTTAAGAATCTTGACGGTTCACATCCTTCACGAATTAGTCTCTCGTAGACTGCTTTAGCATCAAAGCCGCGCTCAGTATCGCATTCACCACGATCCCATGTGACAAATTTCTCTGCGATTTTTTGTTTTTTTGCTATTTCTCTTGGGCTATAAAATGCAGGTTCGGCACCATCGTGGCGACTACGAACTCCCTCAATGTGATGCACTATAGCATCATGGATAGATCTGACTTTTTCGTTTACAATTTCTTCGGTTGCATCAGTGGCAAAATCTCTTACCGCTTGGGCCTCTGCGATAGTTAAGTTACCAGCATCGACGCCATAGGTGCTTAGAGTGTGTACTAGTCTTTTTACGTAACTAGTCATTGCTTCGGTTCCCTCGAGCGCTCTAATAGTCCTCTTTTCGATATCGTCTATACGCGCCAATCCTGATTTGACATGCTCCGCGGCGTCAATGCCAAAGTGTTTCTCAACTGCTTTTATCCCAGATTCGAATAGTTCAGTTTGGCTTTCTTTACCGAGTTCAAGCAGCGCATCGTCCTCCGAAGAACTGTTCTCGTCTAAATTAGCGATTATACCTAAGCTTTGTTCGATGCTCGGCTGTTCACCAGAATCGGTTTCATCGCTGGCGTCTTCATCGATAGAGTCGGCCTCATCGCTGAGGTCGTCATCAATAATACTATCCTTAACTTCTTCTAGATCTTCTTTTCCTGTAGGGAAATTGTGATTATGTGGTTCCATAATGCCTCCTTTTTTAGATTTTATCATGCAAAATTAATGCGTTCAAGCTTAAAAAAACGCCCCTCGAGGGGGCGCTTTTTTAATTATTAGCCGATTTTTGCGATTTCAATTTCGGAGTACTTCTCGCGATGGCCAGTTTCTTTATGAACGCGCTTTTTAGCTTTGTAGCGAATTACGCGAATTTTATCACCCGCAACGATGGGCGTTTTAACTTTAGCTGAAACTTTTACGCCCTTTACCGTAGGTGTGCCGACGGTCGTTTTATCGCCATCGATTACTAGTAAAGCGTCAAGTTCGAGCTCTTTAGTTCCTTCCGGGAGGAGGTCCACCCGTAGGGTCTCTTTTTCGGCAACGAGATATTGTTTCCCGCCGACCAAAATGACTGCTTTTTTCATATTATTCCTTTTGTTATAGGGATTATTTTACCATATTATCTGGTTTTTGGGAAGAGCCTTTAGTGTTGGCCTTCTTTTCTTCAATCTTTTCAGATTTTTCGGTCGGCTTCGCCGTATCCTCACCTTTAGCCATACTTTCGGCTTTGTTTAGATTGCGACGAGTACGATAGAGGTAGTAGCCACCGCCACCGATACCAGCAATAATGATTGCCGCCATAGTAATTTCAAGCGGGCCAGTGCTTGGAAGTTGTTGGCAGCCTTCCATCTCTGGATTGGTTTTACAAGTTTTTTCGCAGCCTTCCATCTCTGGATTGGTTGCACAAGTTTTACAACCTTCTAAGTCTGGGTTGGTTTCGCAGGTTTCTTCTACTGGAGCGCAACCTTCAAGATTCGGGTTCGTCGTACAATCTTCTTCGGTCGGAGTGTCACACTTTACCGTTACTGAAGCGGTATCCTCGCCTTGATCGGCGGAGTTGTAGCTTAGAAGAATCTTGTTATTTAGAGTCGCGCCACAAAGCGATTCGTCTTTACTAACTTGTGCCTGATAAATAATCTGTCTCAGGCCACCCGGAGCAGCATCGCCGACATTGTAACCGCTAATATCGATAATATCATCGATAACTTTTCCGTCGGTGTTCTCTAAATCGAAAACTTTTGTACTGCCGGTTTTAAGCTTTAAGCCATCATCGTGGACGTCTTTAAAGATGATGTTAGTAAGCGTAGTATTACCGGTATTATAGAAGGTAATTTTATAAGTTACATATTGACCCGGTTTCGCGGTCACGTTCTCGGCCCAGGTTTGACCATCAAGTGAAACTTCTTTAGCGAGCGAGGAACTAACCTTCTCTGCTACTAGAGTATAGGTGATGTAGCCGGAATACTCGGCACAGCCTGGTAGATTACCGGTTAACTTATTGAAACCGATTGGCGTACCCTCTTCGGTAAATAGTGTCGTCGGCAGTACTGAGCCGTTAGCCTTACCGTCATTGTGAATAACAGCTGTACCGGTCTTATATCTCATAACTACACCGTCGCTTTTAGTTGTTAAATAGGCTTCGTCCCAAACTTTGCCAGTTTTAGCGTTGCCAGGTTGATCTGGTGTCACGTAGCTCCAGGTGATGATACCGCTAATCATACCTTTTTCGCCAGTGTTTAAAATCGTTGGGTAGGCCGAGGCGACACGCGTGTTGGTAGCCATGCCGTAGCCGGAAGAGTTAGTATTAGAGCCGGCATTATTATGATAGTAAATATAAACTTCATATTCTTTACCTGGTTCGACTTCTATCGTGTCTTCGTATGGGACCGTAGTTCCCGCTTCGCGTACTCTGACGAAATTTCGCTCGTCGCCGACCGCCGCATTGTCAGTAATAGAGTTAAATGTAGCGTAGCTTGCTGGAGAATTGTTTGTATAGGTAGTACGCTCTGGCCCCCAAGCAAACGTTGGCGAAGTCAAGAACAAGCTAATCATGAATGTTGTAGCTACTAAGATTTCCACCCTTTTTGCTAATGATTTTGTAATTCTACTCATTTCCTTTTTCCTTATTTTTAATTAATAGTCCCCGTTCTCAAACGCTTCTTTGCGAGCT
>JAGCAL010000076.1 GCA_017652715.1 Candidatus Saccharimonadota bacterium
CATCCGGCTTTTCTTCTGCAAATAGTTTATCCACCAACTCCGCATCTCGAATATCCCCCTTCACAAACCGAAAGTTCTCCTTTTCCATTGCTTTTTTAAGGGTCGACAAATTCCCTGCATAAGTCAACGCATCCAAACATACAATCCTATAGTTCGGATACTTTTTTAACATATAATACACGAAATTTGATCCAATAAATCCTGCCCCACCAGTCACAATTATCGTTTTCTTATCCATTACACCTCCTTAAACTTAAACTCTAATTCTTCCAGCTTCGGATGTTTCAAATCCTTCTCTGATAATATCAGCTCACCCTCTATCTCCGGCCACTCAATTCCAGCCGAATCATACATAATTCCACCCTCGTCCTCAGGATGATAAAAATCATCACATTTATAAGCAATTTCTGCCTTCTCCGAAATTACTAAAAACCCATGCGCAAATCCTCGCGGAATCATCAGCTGCTTATGATTCTCGGCAGACAAAAGTTCCCCCACCCATTCTCCATAAGTAGGTGAATTCTCGCGCAGGTCTACTGCTACATCAAACACTTCTCCCGATAATACTCTAACCAACTTTGCTTGTGGATGTACTTTTTGAAAATGAAGTCCTCTTAAAACTCCCCTTCGCGACGATGATTGATTATCTTGCACAAATCGATAATTAAGCCCCGCCTCCTTAAATTCCGCCTCCGAATAAGTTTCCATAAAATATCCACGCTCATCTCCATAAACCTCCGGCTCAACCACATAGACACCCCCAATCTTTGTCTTATTGAATTTAAACTTTCCCATTAGTCTTTCATCTTCCCTTCAGCCACTTTAAACAAATGTTGACCATAAGAAGATTTCTTAAACTTCTCTGCCGATTCAAGCAATTCTTCTTTCGTAATCCAACCATTTTTATAGGCAATTTCTTCCGGTGCGGCAATTTGAATACCCTGTCTTTTTTGAATTACTCTCACGAAGTCCGATGCATCTGCCAGCGAGTCCATCGTACCAGTATCAAGCCATGCAAATCCCCTTGACAAGAGCTGTACGTCTAGTTTTCCCTCATCAAGATACATCTCGTTCAAAGTCGTAATTTCCAGTTCGCCTCGCGCCGACGGTTTTACCTCATTCGCTTTCGCCGACACGCCTGCCGGATAGAAATATAACCCCGTCACCGCATAATTACTTTTCGGGTTCTCTGGCTTTTCTTCAATCGAAACCGCATGCCAATTCTCATCAAATTCCACCACCCCGAATCTTTCTGGATCATTCACATAATACCCAAATACCGTCGCACGACCTTTCTCTGCCATCTCCGCCGATTCACGCAGTATAGCCGAAAAACCAGAACCATAAAAGATATTATCGCCAAGCACCATCGCACAAGCTTCCCCACCGATAAAATCTTCACCCAGTATAAAAGCCTGTGCTAGCCCATCCGGAGAGGGCTGTACTTTATAAGACAGATTCAATCCCATCTGTTTACCATCACCCAGTAGTCTTTCGAAATTCGGCAAATCGTTCGGTGTCGAAATGATTAGAATATCCCGAATCCCAGCGAGCATCAGCGTTGACAGCGGATAATATATCATCGGTTTGTCATAAACCGGCAACATCTGTTTCGAAGTTCCAAGTGTCAATGGATAAAGCCTCGTCCCAGACCCTCCAGCCAGTATAATTCCTTTCATAATAACTCCTATTTATTATGTTCAATTATACCATGTTTAGCCCTTACCCGCATCTCCTCCTGCTTCATTGCTTGTTTTGTTTTATTACTTAATTTAAAATTCTCATTAAAATAGTTATGCATCCACTCAATCTCTTCATAATGTTTCGAGTCCTTCTTCGATTCTGCCGTCTTGCTTTTCCTATGTATTCTAAATCTATTCATTGCCTTCCGGTTATAACTAATCTTTCCTTTTTCTAAAATCTTCGTATATAAATACCAATCTCCCACTTGCGTAAATTCAATTGCTTTCTCTAAATCCTTTTTCTCAAGTGCATCTTTCCGAAAAACTACCGCCGAAATATTAGGAATCGAACACCTAATCGCCATAATCTCTTCAATTTCATGAATACCATCTTTTATATAACTCTTCTTAAAATGTCCAGTTTTCTCTTTATCTCGTGACCATTTGAAATTAGGTGCAACCACAATACCATTTTTATTGATAATCATTGACTCCGTATAAGATACAACTACTTCGGAATCATCAAATCTCTTCATTACTTCCTTCAAAAAGTCTCTTGAACACGAGTCGTCAGCCTCAGCAATCCAAATATAATCACCCGTTGCTAGCGCTATTCCCTTTCCCCACTGTCTTATCGCTTTTCCAGAATTTTCCTTATTCCCTACAAACCGGATATTTAAATCTGGATTTTGCATCTTTAAATTTAACACCATACTTTTTGCCATTTCAGTACTTCCATCCGTCGATGCATCATCCAACACGATTATTTCGTATATTGGATACGTTTGTCTTAAAATCGATCGCATTCGCTTCCTAAAATACCGTCCATAATTGTAATTCGGCACAATCACTGACACTTTTTTATCTTGTGAAGTAATCATAAGCAGCCTCCACTTCCTCTAGAAATTCCTTTCCATAATAGTGTTTTAATGCATATTTTCGCGCCTGTTTCGCAATTGTCTTATTCTCTTCCGGATGTTTATATAAATATTCTAGTTTATCGTACCATTCTCCGGGTCTTGCTAAAAAACCATTCTTCCCGTTTTCTATTGCTTTTAAAAAAGCATAAGTCGGTGATGCAATCGTCGTTGTCTCCACCGCTCCAGCCTCGAAGAACTTTAGCTCTGACTTGCAATTTGTAAAATCATTTA
>JAGCAL010000077.1 GCA_017652715.1 Candidatus Saccharimonadota bacterium
ACTGGTTTATAAACGAAAATGACGCAAATGGTAACGGTACTGGGCCCAACGCTGGCTACCATATCTATGGTCCCAACGAAACGATTAGCTTTACTGCTGGGCAATACTCTAATCCTAACTCGGGTCTAGCTCTTTATGCTGTTTGGGTACCAAGTGCTGGCGACCTCCAGACCTTTACCTGTCCAGATAATTCTACTATGCCAATAGGAAGAGTTACTGCCCTGAAAGACCAAAGAGATAACAACGTATATACCGTAGCAAAACTAGCCGACAGTAAATGTTGGATGACGGAAAACTTAAGACTAGACAACGACGCAGCGCATAACTCGGATGGGGTGCTAGCTCGGGGCTACAACTCTAGCTTCATTGGGCTAGCCGACCCAGAGACTGCCAACTTCTCCAGTTCGACAGCAAATAGTCTATATAGTACGGATGGCTCTACTGCTGCTCCGGCTATTACTGGATATAACACCAGTTATCGTTTTCCGCGTTACAATAACCAGAACACAAATGACCCAGCTACCAATATGACCGCCTGGGATCATAACTCTAACACTTACTCCGCAGGTAACTACTATACCTGGCCTGCGGCTATTGCGGATACCTCAAAATATAGCACTCGCAACCAGTCGGTAATTATCACCTCGCTTTGTCCCACCGGCTGGAGTTTACCAAAAGGTGGGGATAAATCAAATGAAGCTAATAATGATTTCTGGTTGCTCATTGTAGACGGCATCAATGAAGGCATAAAGCCGGCCAACTATGATAGCAGTACATGGCCATACTTCACCAACACTAATGACGAAACCGAAGTAATTAATAAACTCAGAGGCTACCCTAATAACTTTATCTACTCCGGCAGATTCGTGGGCTCGTCAGCGTCATCTAGGGGGCACGACGGCTATTACTGGGCTGACGCCGTACAAAATGAAATCTATTCATTTACCTTGTCTATAAGCGGTGGCGCAGTCTACCCTGGTAACGAAGACGATTATAAGAACTACGGCTTATCTATTAGATGTACACAGTAGGTCCTCTTACTAAGAACCCTCAACGAATATCAGCTACCTAGTTTGGCTGATACTTATAATGACGAACAATCGCTAAAACAAAAAAACGCGCCAATGCGCGCATCCTAAAAATCCTTGGTGCGCCCGACTGGATTTGAACCAGCACAGCTCTAAAACGGCCACTACCACCTCAAGGTAGCGTGTCTACCAATTCCACCACAGGCGCGTATAACCATTATACCACAGATTGTACGTTATGGTGTTTTATTTTTTGTCGCTTTATTAACCGCCCAGTCACTAACATCAACGAACCGGTCGAGCGCGGTTACTAGTCTAACGTTATTTCCAAAAGTCCGCACGTTTTTATTATAGAAGTAAGTTAAATTCGGCCGATAAACCCCAATCGCTGGCACATCAGTTACCCAATACTCCAGGAATTTCTCATATTTCTTTACTCTAACCTCCTCATCAAGCGTATCGCGCGCCCCTAAAAGCAAATCATCAACCAGCGCGTTGCGGTAGTTCGATAAATTCAAACCGATTGTCGAGGCTTGCGACGAATGGTAATACGGCAGAAGATCCGGGTCCGCCCCTAGCTCAACCTCGTAAACTAGAATATCATAACTTCTCTTCGAGATAATCTCGTTAATAAACTCTTTCCCCTCCTCATATTTCGAAACCTCAACCTCAATCCCGAGCCCGCGTAGCTCCTCCGCAATACTCTCAGCAACATCCGGCAAATAACCAGTATTTACCGTCGCGAGGTCAAGATGAAGCGGCGTATCGCCGAGCAGTTCCTGGATTTTCGTTTTCGCCACCTCGAGATCATAGCCCGGAATTCCTGGATAATTAGTCAGACTAATCTGAGAATCAACCAGCGGATAATTAATCTCCCCAGTATCCGGAGCCGACTCGCGCACTTTCGCGAGATTAATTCCCTGCCGAATCGCGGCCCGAAGCTCCGTATTACTTAAAGAATTATTCCGCGTGTTAAAGAAGATAAAGGCTCCAGAATTTAAAAGCGAACTTTTCTGGTTAAACTGTTCCGAAGAAACCTCTTTTATATCGTTTCCGGAAAGCTCCGCCGTCGCTGTCACGGTCCCGCTATTTACGGCCTTAATTATTGACTTCTTATCGTCGTAAGTATGTATCGCGAAAGTATTAAGCAGAGGACTCCCGCCATAATAATCCGGATTCGCCGATAGGTAAAATATCGACTCATGACTATTCGGAATCGGCTGCATAGCGTTAAAGCTGAAAGCCCCCGAAGTAATCGGCGCGCTCGAAAAATCATTCTCGATTAAATTCTTCGGATCAACCTCTCCTAAAATATGCTCCGGCACAACCGGAAAATTAAGTGCCGAAATAAAATCAGCATACGAAGTCGGTAGCGTAAAGACGATCCTTCCATTCTCATCCTCGGAAACCTTCACATTTGCAAGGTTCGTATTATAAATCGTATTAACTAACGGATTTTTGATTAGATTAGCAGTAAAAATTACGTCCTGATTTGTAATCGGTTCCCCGTCCGACCAAGTCAACCCTTCTTTTAGCTTTACGGTCCAAACTCTACCGTCTTCGTTCGGCGTAATTGAACTTGCGAGACCGTTATTCGGGTGTCCAGAATAATCGATTGTCGACAGTGTCGCGAATAATAGCTTACTAAGCACCTTTTCGCTACTCGTCGTCGCAAAAAGCGGGTTCATGGTTTTTACTTCGCCGACCGTCGCCTCTATATATGTCCCCCCAGAAACAAAAGCGTCTTCGGCATAAGACCGCCCATACCAAAACGCCTGGGTCACGGCCAGCATAATTAATGCCGACGCTAAAAGCACCCATTCGAAAATCAAAAGCTTAATATTCTCAATATGAGAAAACCGCCCAATTAAGTTATCCTTAATATGCTCTTTGCCCTCTTCGCTCGCTCGAATCGTAGCTCGGGAGAACTTCCTGAGGATTTTTTGCCCACGCTTTTTTATTGAATTTGCCATAACCTAAGCCGGAATTAAAAGTATTCCTAAAATTGACGAAACGAAAACTACAGCGGTAATAATAGTAGTAACAAAAAGCGATTTCTCGAGACCGCGACGTGTAGTATAAAGCTCGCTAGAGCTACCCGAGCCAGACCCGAGCGAAGCGCCACGCTGTTGTAACAAAATCAAGACAATCGTCAGAACCGCTGAAACAAATATAACAATTTCTAAAAATCTTCCGATATCCATAATAACTCCTAGACTTATTTTAGCATGTGTTTGCGTTTGAGTAAAGTGTGGTAAGTGATGGCGAAACGATGCGACTCCTCGTCTACCCTTGCAATCAGTCTAGCAAGATGCGAATCGTTTTCAAGCGATAATTCCTGAAGCTCGGAACCCTTCGGGATTATTACTCTAACCGCCGCCGATTTACTATGGTCTCCAGATTTATCGCGACCCAGTATCGGAATGTGAAGAGGCTCAAGTAGCGGCAAGATTGCATTAACCTGAGTCTTTCCGCCGTCTAAAATCACTAAATCTGGAAAGTCCCATTCACTATGTTTTAGACGTCGCTCTAGCATCTCCTTCATACTTTTTAAATCGTCATTTTTAGATGTCCGAATCTTAAACTTACGATATTGGTCACGCGCTGAAACACCGTTGATAAAGACAACCATACTCCCAACCGTATCTTGCCCAGATTGGTGCGAAATATCGTAACCCTCGATACGGCGCGGCGGTTTCTCGAGACCAAATAAATCTTGTAGTTCTTTTAAAGCCTGGTCGGACGAAATATTTAAAAATTCCTTATCCGAAAATACGATTTTCCTCTTTAGCTCCTTTAGTCCGAAAAGTTGGTCACGCGCTTCGGCGGCCAGCTCATAATTCCCTTTCTCGGCCTCCCGATACATGGTCTTTTCGAGTTCGTGCATTAATTTTTCGCGATCACCCTCGAGATAACGAATTAGTTTACGCAGATTTCTTTTATAATCCTTTGGCGTAGCCTTATCGATTTCAAGTCCTGGAGTTAGCCCGAGGTCGGTATTCAGTGTTTTTCTGCCAGTATAGGGTTTATCATAATACGGAAAAACCCGGCGCAAAATCCGAAGCGCCCGTTCTACTGGTGATTTCCCATAAAACGGCCCAATGTAGGTCGCCTTGTCGTCGACTGGTGTGCGCGTAAAAGAAATATAAGGCACTTCAGATTTCATATCGATTCGAACAAAGCTTACGTTTTTATCGTCTCGTAGCAGAATATTCCACTTCGGTTTATAGCGCTTTATCATTTCCGATTCAAGAAACAGTGCGTCCATTTCGGTATCAACGACGATCCAGTCGGTATCGGCGATTTCTGAAACTAAAGCTTCGGTTTTCGGATCCTTAGCGGATTTCTGGAAATACTGCCTGACGCGGTTTTTTAAAACCGCCGCCTTCCCGACATAGATTATTTTTCCGGCGCTGTTTTTATGAAAATAAACCCCCGGCTGAGCCGGGAGTTTAGCAAGTTTTTGTTTTAAATCAACATCCATTCTCTTATTATAGCACACTTTACCTAAAAAGTCAAGTTATCCCCTGTTTTTCTATTCGTAAATCTCGGTTCCGATAGGTAGGTCCTGATATTCGAACGGTTCAGATATGTTGATATTGCTCGGATAGGAGAATCCAAGGTCAACCGTTAATGTCGCATCGACACCTTCGACGTCGGTAATGAATAGTAGTCTCGTAAAGCGGTCCCTATTGTCGATTTCTACATATGCTTCCGGTATCTCCTTCGCTAGTTCTGAGATAGATTCCGTATCTATGTTGTTGCCACTACCTAGACAGTTCGATAGGTTCTTAACCGGCGTTAAACCATTCGTCGCATCAATAAATGCAGTCAATTTCTTATCGTCAAGGGTTAATTTATAAATCGGATTCTTCTTACTACTATACGTAATGTTCTCAGTAGAGGACATGACGAAAGGATTTTCCTGATAAAGATTGACTAAATTATCGCGGCTAGAGCTAATATCGCTAGCGAACCTAGTCAAGCAAGTCAAACTGCCGTCATCATAACCCGAAGTCGTGAGGCTACTAACTGGAATACGGAACCATTGCCCATCAATAGCTTCCGGATTCTCGGCGAAGGCTTCTAGGAATTCTAGTAGATCATATGAGCTTCCGTAAACTTCCTGCGTTTCGATAGAGAGACAGTCTTCTGCAATCTCGCAATCGGTCACCACTAGCGAATCTGTCGTGAGTGTATCGTCCGTCATGAGCGGTTTAATTGGTAAACAATCTTCCCCGTCGGCCCCGCAATCAACTACTGTCGGCTCATCGTTCATCATTGTGCTCAGCTTCTCTATCGCTTCCTTAACTCCGTTTAGTCTAATAAACAGATTATCGCTTGTTGCATAGATTTCATCAATCTCTAGTGCAATCTGCTCACCACTTTCGCGCATCGTCGCCGCAATCGTCGCATCGGTCGAATTAATCATAGTATCTAAAACAATATCACTATCAAGCAAAACATCTACGCTAGAAAATGGCGAATCTTGGTCGTTTATTTTAAGGCTTATATTCCCGTCAATAGAAATATTCTTTGGCGCCTCATCGCTTGCAAGTTTCTTAAACGCTTTCGTAATAACGTCACCAGTATTATTATTTAGCATCAGAAGAACTGCCGCTACGGCGCAACCAATCGCGACAAATAGACAAATGATTATTCCGATAATCAAACCAGTTTTCTTTTTCTTCGGTTTAGTTTCCGGTTCTGGCGCTTTTTCCATCGGTCTGTCGAGAGGAGCTGGCGCTATTTTTGCCGGCCCGTCGATAGGTTCCGGTGCTGTTTCTACTGGCTTAATCTCCGGTTCCGGCGCTTTCTCCATCGGTCTATCCATTGGACTCGGATGAATTGGCCTACGAGGTTCTCGCACTACTGGATTAACCATATCGTTCATAACCCGGCGTTGTGACGATGGGCGAACTGGCCTTTGGACCGGCCTCTGAATTGGTCTTTGTACCGGCCTCGGCGCTATCGGCTCATCCGCTACCGGCGCACCCGATTCCGGCGTAGCCTCGAGTGGCTCGGTCGGATTTGGGTTCAGGGGGTTTGGGGTTTCCCCGAGATTATCATCCATAATAACTCCTTTTAATTCTTAAGCTTATTATAACATAGAACATAAATATGTTACAATAAGCTTATGGATAATTTTACAATTAAAGACATTAGAGCTCGTCAAGTTTTAGATTCGCGAGGTAACCCAACCGTAGAAGCTGAAGTTTTATTAGAAAATGGCAGTTTCGGTCGGGCGACCGTGCCTTCTGGCGCTTCGACGGGAACCGGCGAAGCCCTGGAGCTTCGCGATGGTGATGAAAAACTTTATGGTGGCAAGAGTGTTTTAAAAGCTGTCTGGAACGTTAATTCGAAAATTCG
>JAGCAL010000078.1 GCA_017652715.1 Candidatus Saccharimonadota bacterium
CCCATACTAGATAGACGGCGCTTATGAGCTAACTCTGAGAACGGGTTAACCTCATCCATAAGCTGTGAAAGCTGGGAAGTTGCGAAAAATTCTTTCACGGCCGCGACAACTGGACGCGAGTTTAGAAGCTGCGACGGTGTAACTTCCTCGACATTTGCCATTGACATACGGTCTAGAATATTACGCTGTAAGCGAAGCATACCTAGGCGGAATTGACGCTGTACAAGCTCGCCGACTAGTTTAACGCGACGATTCGAAAGCGAGTCGATATCGTCAGCTGGTTCCTGAGAATTATTCAAACGAATAATCTCGGTAATAATCGCGATTACATCTTCAATTTGTAGCGTGCGATGCATCGGATCGTTCGGCGTCTTTAATCCAAGACGTCGGTTGATCTTAAAGCGACCAACATCAGAATAATCGTAACGCTTCGGATCGAAGAAGGTTCGCTCGATCATCGATTTAGCGTTCTCAACTGTAGCAAGATCGCCCGGACGAAGACGTCGGTATACCTCAAGCAATGCTTCACCCTGAGTCGACGTAGTGTCTTTCTCGAAAGTAGCCGTAATATAGCTCTTTTCGCCATTATCGATGTCTCTAAACCTAGCTTCGATATCGGTCTTCGTTAAGCCGAGTGCGCGTAGGAAAGTCGTAACCGGAATTTTACGACGACGATCGATTTTAACATACATCGCGCCATTTACCGCAGTTTCGAACTCTAGCCATGCCCCACGTCCAGGAATTACCTTAGCGCCATAATAACGCTTTAGTCCTATCGTTTCAGCGTTGAAGAAAACGCCAGCTGAACGGATTAACTGCGATACGATGACACGTTCCGTACCGTTAATAATGAAAGTCGCTCTATCGGTCATCCAAGGATAATCACCGAAATAGATATCTTGCTCTTTCTTGCTTCCGGTAGCTTTGTTTTCTAGTTCTACTAGAACATGAAGTGGAGCTTCGTAAGTCGCTAAATTATACTTAGCGTCCTTCTCGCTCTCTTTTGGCTCCTTAAAATAATAATCTTTAAAACGGAGCGATAGTTTTTGGCCGGTGTAATCGTCGATTGGATTCAACTCAGCAAAAACCTCTCGTAGTCCATTTTCGACAAAGTCGCGCCAAGAATCCTTCTGATGAGCCGTCAGATCAGGAATCGGCAGCGCTTGGTCGCCTTCGGTGAAAAACACACGTTCACCGGACTTCGGTTTTGTAACCATTCTACCTCTTTTATTAGTGTTGTTATAATCTTTAGCGCCGAAGATTACTGCTTGTTTTCTCCCCTAGATTCGCCACTTCCTCAAGAATTACAAAAAACAAGCACACTACTTCTTAAAAACTATCTTAACACACCTTTTTATTTTTTTCAAGCTTATTTTCTAAGAAAATTACCCTTATTTCTATATTATATCACGTTTATGCTAAAAAGTCAACCAAGCCACCAAAAAACCGCCTCAACGGAAGCAGTTTTTTAGACATATAAGCTCTCAACTTAAATTGTTACAAGCCGACTCGCAGTTAGTTAGCTTATGTTTAATTATATATTGTCATAACTAAATGTCAAGTACTTTTTTGGACTTTTTTAGATATCTAGATCGTCCAAATCGGCCAACTCGGCACGAGTTTTTTCGGCAAGTTCCGAAGTCTCTTCCGGCTCTTCCTCGGTTTCAACTTCTTCAACTTCTTCAACTTCTTCGACTTCAGGAGCCTTCTCTGGCTTTTCTGCCGGCTTCTCGGCATGATGTTCTTTTCCTTCGCCGTCAGTGTTCACGATTTTAAGATTATAGCGAGCATCTTGCTTTGTTCCGAGGGCGCGAAGTAATACGCGAAGAGCCTGAGCAGTTACGCCACGTTTTCCGATTACTCTACCAACGTCTTCCGGGTCAACGGTTAGGCTAAGCAGTACGCCCTTCTCGTCAATCACACGCTCAACAGCTACCTTGTCAGGGTTGTTCACTAGGGTTTTTACGATGTATTCTACGAATTGTTGGTCGATAGTAGCCATATTTTCTCCTTAAGTTAGTTTCTATAATCATTATAACACACAAAAATTATGCTTGTGCTTCTTCGGCGGCTGGAGTTTCTTCAGCTGGAGCTTCTTTAGGCTGATTCTTGCGAAGTTTATCTGCGTGTTTAGCGACAGATTTCTTAGTTGGCGCAAGTTTGACCCATTTTGGTAACTTAACACCATTCTTCTTTAGTATAAGAGCGACACGACCACTAGGCTGTGCGCCGTTAGATAAGTATTTTTCCACCGCTGCTTTGTCCATAGTCAAAGCCTTAGTTTGTGGGTTGTAGTTGCCGACCTCAGCCACAACACGACCCGAAAGTGGGTGGCGCTGGGATTCTTGGACGACTATCCGGTACGTAGGGTAATGCGACCGGCCATTACGCTGCATGCGAATCGCTAGCATATTTTCTCCTTAAAAATTATTAACTAATCTATTATATCATAATTTGAACAGAAAGAAAAGGGGCCGAAAGTCTACAGGCATAAAGCCTAAGCCTTATTTCGATAGCTTTTTACACCTTCTCTGGCGGCATTAGTCTGGGCTTCTTGCTTCGAATGACCGGTACCGACGCCTTTTAGCTCACCCCCAACATATAGCCCGACCGTAAAAGTCTTATCATGATCCGGGCCATCTTCTTTCATTGTCTTATAGACCGGAGTAATGCCGTCGAACTTCTGAGCTAATTCTTGGACATAGGACTTCGGGTCGCGCCATGTTCCCTCTTCGAGCACGGAATCGATTTTTACTAGGATATGTTTATCAATAAACTCACGAGCCTTTTCATAACCTTGGTCTAGGTAAATCGCGCCGATAACTGCCTCAAAACAGTCGGCTAAAATTACATCATGCGCCCGCTCTGAACCATGCGCCTCGCCTCGCGACAATCTAACTAGCGGTTCATATCCGAGCTCTTTCCCGGCCTCCCCGATCGACTCGGTTCGTACTAAAGCTGCTCGTACCGCAGTCATAATTCCCTCGGGTTCGTCGTAATTTCGATACAAAAAATCCGAAGAAACTAACTCAAGCACGGCATCCCCGAGAAACTCTAGTCTCTCGTTATGCTCGTGCGCTGCTTTATGCTCGTTAACATAGCTACGATGGGTTAAAGCCGTGACTAATAGTCCAATATCATTAAACTCGAACCCTAATTTCTCCTTAGCGAATTTTTGATATTCACTTGTATCCATTTAATAGTCTCCTGCGCGAATTCTTTTCTTCGCGATTAGCATTAATTTTTCAATGTCTTCATATTCAATAGCATCAAGCGCATCCGAGAATTTAAACCAAGAAATTCCCTTCATCCATTTTTCCGGAATCGGAGTTTCATGAGTATCCAGCGCCTGTACTAGATAAATCTGGGTCGTCATTAGAACAAGTTTATCCTGACGACGATATTTAAAGTTAATTTTACCAAGCCATGCTAAAACTGAGATATTTTTAAGCCCAGTTTCTTCCTCGATTTCTCGACGCGCCGTCATCTTCGCGGTCTCGCCCGGTTCGATATGCCCCTTAGGGATAGTCCAGCGCTCCTTTGAATCCTGAATTAGTAAAACTTCAATATCCTTCTTATCGCGCGTGAATCGAAAAACAATCCCGCCCGAAGTCGGTTCGCGTACAATCTCCTGGATCGCTACTTTTTTACGAAAAACTGCGGATTTTATCTTAGCAAACGGTGATTCTTTAACTCTCTTGTCCGGTAGTGCCTCGGGTATCTTTAGCGACCTTTTCGCCGTCGGTTCCATCGGCGGCCTTCTTCTTGGTTCCATGGTCTTCATCAATTCCTAATTTCTTATAAGCCGTACCGAGCACCCCGTTAATAAACTTCGATGAGTTTTCGCTCCCGAAAGCTTTTGCGAGCTCTACGGCTTCATTAATTGCAACCTTCGGAGGAATAGTATCCCCACACTCCGAAAGCTCATATAGCCCCATCCTGAGAACATTACGGTCAATCGCGGCGATCGAATCAATCGGCCATTCTGGCGCTAAAGGCGCTAAAGCCTTATCGAGTGTTTCGAAGTTAGCGGCAGTATTACGAGCTAAGTTGTAAACAAACTCAGTATCGCCGAGTGCTTTTTCGTAAGGCTCGATATTTTTTGCGACAATAATGTCTAGATCGACTTCGGGGTCTTTTGCTTCAGTTCGAAGTTCGTATTCGTACAAACTCTGAAGTACAATTACTCTACCTAAATGTCGATTACTTGCCATATATTTTAATCTTCTCTTTTATTTATTAGTTTTAACTTTTAAGTTTGGGGTTCGCTTCTTAGTCTCGAACGCTTTAACAGGGGAAGTCTTATTTACTCTCCTAGCTAGCGACAGCCTAAGGTGACTCCGTCGTAACCCAGTCTTACGCGGGCTACTTTGCTTTTTTGGTTCAGGCATCTTACTCCTTAGATTTAATAGATAATTTAAACCATAATATCACGAAATATGATTTTTCGCAAGAGTAGAAAAGGTGCAAGATTAGCCTGAAGCGTTAAATTATTAACGTTATCGTTACATCTCGAAATAAAATCAGGATCAATTAG
>JAGCAL010000079.1 GCA_017652715.1 Candidatus Saccharimonadota bacterium
GCAGAAATATCAATAATTTGACCGCGTTTCGTTATCATTATTAGTTTTTTGATTTGCTATTGTCTTAAAACAAGATAATCATAAAATGCATCATTTTACACTTATCTGGTTTTAAGGTTTTGCCCCGAGCCTTGCGGCCCGGGGCGGGGTTGGAGTAGGCTTATCCAGCGTAAACTTCACCACTCCAGTAGTCGACGGTGAACCAACACGCAGTGAAGTCTTCTCCGTACTCCAAAACGAGTTGGAATTTGTATTCAGTTTGTTCGAGCGTGGGGAAGCTGATGAAGTCGGCCCCCATATCTTCCAGCATTTTGCGCATTTTTTGCGCCGGTTTCTTAACTCTGCTATCAGACAACGGTGAAAATTTTTTGTAATTTTCGTCGTCATCAATGAATATTGCCTTGAGCTGGGTGGCGACTTCTTCGTAGTTGAGGGCGTTGTTACTGGCGTCGAAGATTTTTTCCATGATTTTTCCTCCTTATTTTAGGACTGTTTTGCGACTTGTTTTAGCTATCACACATTAGATAGTCAAAACAAGTCGCAAAATTCCCATAAAGGAAAATTCAGCGTATCCCCTTAATGTTCTATAAGTCCTAATTATGAACTTATGTCTCCATTATATCACATATGCTTATTTTTGTCAATAGTTCTTATGCTTTCACTACATTTATCAAACGAAAGCTATAGTTACTTATTATCTATTTTTCGATTTTCATACATGGCGATAGTTGCGGCCATCGGTAGGCTTAGGCTATCGATGTTTTCTGTTTGTTGAATTTTTATTGGTTTGCAGAAATCCGCAAAATTATCAGGTAGCCCACTTGCCTCATTGCCGAAAATGAGTGAAAATGGTGATTCGATAACTGTTTTTGAAAAATCTGAAGCATTCTTAGCATAAATGCATAGCGATTATGGTTCGGAAACTCTTTAATATATTCTTCAATATTATCATAGTAATAAATGTTAGTATGAAAAATTGCACCCATTGAAGCACGAATTGATTTTGGATTATAGACATCGACGGCAGGACTTACGATAGCGATATTGGTAAAATTGAAACCAATCGCAGAGCGAATAATAGTTCCTACATTACCAGCGTCAGACGGGTTTACGAGAACGATATGATCTTCGTCGTTTTTTAATTTCTGATATTCTTTTTTAAATTCTGCAATAATAAACGTATTGCCTTTGGGGGCTAAAACATTGAATGGTTTACTATTTTCGACAATTTCTATGTTATGCTTTTTGCAAAAGGATATAATTTCTTCAACCTTTTCTGATGTTTTATTGAGACCCGGGCTTAGAAAAATTCTAGTTAGTAGTTTCGGTGCAGTTTTTATTAATTCAAAAACGAGCGCAATTCCGAGCGCGTATGAAACATCTGAATCGTTTTTGTAATGGTTGATTTTCATGGTCATATTTCTCTGTTAGTATTATAGCATAAAAAGAGATGGGGATTGACGTGGAACTAATTCCGATGAGTAATAAAAATGGCATGCATATGCTTGATGCAACTTAGAAGGTTAACCAGTAGCTGTTGCTTTTTTAGTAATATCCGCCGTCGATATTGACTATTTCTCCGTTTATATAGCTGGCATTATCGCTTGCTAGAAAAGCAATCGTTTTTGCTATTTCGCTTGGATTTGCGAACCTTCCAACATAAATCTTTGCCGTTTCTTCTTCTATATAGTTTTTTGGGAGGTCTTTGTTCATGTCCGTGTCGGCCCAACCAATTGCGATAGCATTGACTCTGATATTTGGTTTAAATTGGAGCGCTAGATCTCTAGTTAAGCTTTGTAAGCCGATTTTCGAAATATTATAATCTATGCTTTCGGGGGCTACTACCTTTGTTCCGTTAGTCGAAGAAATGTTGATAATCGAGCTACCTTTTGGCATGTATTTTGCGGCTTCTCTTGACATCAAAAAGGCGCCTACTACATTAACTCTAATGGTATTTTCAAATTCGGGTATAGTTACTTTGTCAATTTCTCTGTCAAAAACTATGCCGGCACAATTAACGAGGACATCTATTTTATTAAATTTTTCAATGGTTTTCGTAATGAGGTTTTTTACTTCTAGTTCGTTTGATATGTCTGCTTCAACTACGAGTGCTTGCACATTGTATTCTTTTTCTATAAGCTGTTTTAATTCTTCGGCATCCTTTTTGTTATTAAACTCAAATTCACCGTCTATGAATTTAAGTTTGGCTTCTTTGTCGCTATCGATATAATTAATGATTACGTTATAACCTTGTTTGGCGAATTCAATAATCGTGGCTTTTCCTATGCCGCGAGAACTTCCTGTTACTAAAGCAACTTTTTGCATATTTATTTCTCCTGACGTAATCATATTATTTAGAGGGTTGGTTTAGAAATACAAGATTTCGATTTTTAAATTCATAACCAACTTGTGACATCTGTTATTATAGATATAATTATAGCATAATCTATGGTAGAATGATAAAAAAGGAGGTGAATGGGAAGATCGTTGGAATTGGGTAGAAGGAGTAGGGATCCTGAGGGTATTGCTGACTATGCGAACAAACATAACTATGCTGATGCGCCAAAGACTTTTAAAGAACATATGGCAGAGCTTAAAGACTTATTATCATCGTTGCCAGTCGAAGAGAATGATGCTGCTAGTAGTGATGGTGAAAAACACGAGCGGGATGTTAATGAGGCTAGAGAGGCGGTTTTGGAGACTTTCGATAGGGGTAATAATCCAGATGATGAACGGATTACTAGTTGCAGAAACAGGGTATTCGAATCAAATTTTGGTCCTAAGTATAATGATGAGCCTAATGTTTTTAGAACTAAGGAAACTTCGGTTTATAGAATTACTGGTATAGACCAAATAGCAGATATTGTAAATTGTGGCTACGTAAGACCCAAGGAGGGAAAGCTTAAAGGCGGACATGAGAATGAAATATTTTGGTCGGTTGGTGGTGAAAAACTAAATTTTATAGATAAAAGACCTATTCTAGAAACATCCGTTGGCACCGTTAAAGACGGGCAAATTGGTGCACTTTCATTAGACGATTTGACCGCCGTTTGGATACTCGATAGCGAAAGCGGTAAAAGAGAGAACAAGCTTAATACGATAAAAGGCATAAAGGGACTTATCGGTAAAGATGGGCAGATTAGTGTCGAAGAACTGGAAGAGAAAATTAAAAACGGAATAAGTCTAGCCGATATTTCTGCTACTTTTTAATATTAATGTTTTCTCATTTTGGTTTTGGTAACTGGATTTTGATTGGGAAGATAGTTTAAAGAGACTATTGGGTGCGATGGAATTTTTGGTTGTAGGGTAGTATAATTAATATAGATTTTAAGATAAAGGAAGGATTCCATGTCTATATTTGATAAAATGATGGATAGAAATATGGAGAGAGCAAAGAAAATGCAGAAGAAAATGCTCGATATGCAGGAGGAGATATATAACGAGAACGGAGAGCAGATTGAGCGAGTAAATAAAAAATCTGCAGAGCTTGGAGCTTCTGGTACCAAGGTTCATTATGGAGCTGTAGCGAGCGGTATCAAGGAAGGGCTTAGTGATGTACCCGAAAAGTATTGTAGTGAATGCGGTGAGAAAATTAGTGTAACGGCAAAATATTGTAGTGAATGTGGCGCCAAGCAAAAATAATGGCGATTTGGTTAGAAGTGGTACTTAAAGAAGCTAACTATGTGGCGTATAATTGAAATATGGAAAATAAGAATAAGGTTCAGGATAGTGTAGAAGAGTCGCAAGAGGGGGGGTGGGACAGTATGGGGGATTGGAGCGAAGTACATCCTTTTAAATCTAACCAAGAATCTAGATTACCAGATGGAGAAGAAAGTGATTCTAGGCTCGCAAGAATCCGACAGAAACAAGTCGAATACCTTAGATCCTTAGAAGACTTAGGAGAAAAATATGAGCCAACACTGGAAGACCTGGATGAGTTTTATGCGGACGAAGGTTTTTATGAGAGCGATGAGTATAAAAAATATAAAGAGGAAAAATTCGAGAGACTAAAGGGTAAATACGCTGATGTTTTTGATCCTTCTGATGAAAGCATACAGTTTAAGCTAGACCCTTTTCTTAAATCAATTGAGGATGATGTAGATAAGCTTATGGGGCTTGGTGCTAGGATGGAAAAGGGCGGCTATAAAGAGCGTGATGTAAAAAAAATAATGGAATTTTTTGCAGATAAGTTTGGTATAACAGACGTTCCTGGTGTAAAGTTAGTCGGTGATGGAGGTGCCAGCGATGAAAAGACTAGAGGGCATTACGATAGAGCTAATCACGAAGTGATGGTTTTGATTGACAAGACTAGGACGGTGGCAGATTTAGTTCATGTAATTGCGCATGAAATGTGGCACGCATACCAAGTTTTGCATGAAGCTGACGAAGAGGGGTATCAAGTTAATTTCGCTTATTTTCGCGAGCCTTCCGTAGATTATAATGCGTATCGTAATCAGTTGGTAGAAAAGGAAGCTTTTTATGTGGGCGATACTGTGGGTGAGTTGTATAGGCGTGTTGATTTAGAAGAGCATCCAGAGAAAATTCCTGCGCTAAGTAAGAAATATAGGGAATATTGCCTCGGCGACTATGACCCGAATGAGACTGAAGACGGTATAGATCTCGAGTATCTTTGTCTTGCTGATAGTGAATACGAGCGATATATGAGCGAGAGTTTAATAGGAAATAAAAGAAAAATATTTGAATTGAATGATGAGTATGAGATATGGGCATCAAGAGCTGATCCGTCTGAGGTTTGGGAGGGAACGGATTATAGGGCTCTAATTATTGCTCACAAAGAGTACGAACGACTTAATGATGAGTCTAGAGACGGTCGTAAGAAGAGCGCTCCGGGCATTTTTGAAAGGATATTTAGAAGGGAGAAAAAATGAAATCAGATGAGCTTTTGGAAAAATATCTTAAGACGGAACTTAAGATGTCCGGCGTGATTTTGTTTATGACGGTGGAAAAATTAAAGAAGTATGATGATATTTATAATGAGTTTTGTCGTTGGCTAGAGAATCGTAACTATGATATAGACAATCCGATTGTGGTTGCTGGGTATACTGCAAAACAAATTCATGAGCTTAATCCGGGATTTGAGGGGATTGGAGTTTATAATTTTATGATTACGCTTAGAGATCACCCTGAGCGAGCGAAAAAATATATAGAATCTGGGTTTAAGGAGCTGTAATTCTCCAAAGTTGCATTACGAAAGGTGGGTTTGAAGCTTATGTTGAATTTATGATTATAATATGAACAGAGTGTTGTAAAATGCTATAATGGTTTTGTGGAAGTAAATAGTGAGGGGAATGATATGAATTCAAAGCGCAAAATTTATTTGGCACATTCGACTGATATGGATTATGTAAATGAGTTATATAAGCCGTTAGAGGATAGCGATATTTCGTTACGGTATGATATTATTTTGCCGCATAAGGCTTCTAATACGATAAGCAATACGCGGGAAGACTATAGTAAGGTTGATATTGTGATTGCGGAGTGTAGTAAACCATCTACCGGTGTAGGAATAGAGCTTGGGTGGTTTTATGATGACGGAAAGCCGATTTATTGTTTTATAAAATCTGGATTGAAATTAAGTAACGCTGCCCTCTCGATTGCTAAGGAAGTAATTGAATATAAGGACGGGGAAGATTTTGTAAATAAGGTAAAGGCTATTATTGAGAAAAATTAATATGGATGAGTTAAAGCTAAGTTCGGCGCATGAAGGAGTGGGCGGGAAAATTTTGTTTTCTGATTTTGATGGTACGCTCTATTTTAGGGACGAGATAGAAAAGACGCGAGCTAATATCGAGGCAATACGAAAATGGCGGAGTCTTGGTCATCAGTTTTGTATTACGACTGGCCGTAGTTATAAATCGGTTACGACCGAGCTTCCGCAGATTCGGGAACTCTGTGATTGTTACATTGTTGATAGCGGCTCGATTGTGATGTCTAAAACTGGTGAGTTGCTCCACGTTTTTTATTTTAAGCCAGAAGTTGTTTCAGAGTTAATAGAGTTTTCAAAGGGTTTTTCGGAGGTTCCTGTGCCGTTTTACTATACTCCGGATTCTGAAAATATTGATTATAAAACTGAAGGGGTGACGAAGCTTAGGTTTTGGTTTAAAGATCCGAGTTTACTGGAGGAAGCTACTACTAGAATTAATAATTCTTTTCCAGTCTCGGCTATTTTTCAAGAGGTTATATCTAATAAAAAAGAGCTTTTGGGGCTTCAGGGTTTTATAGAAATTATTCCATTAGAATCTGGTAAAAGTAATGCTATAAGATTTTTGCAGGGGCTTAGGGGGATTTCTACTGATGATATTATTACTGTTGGTGATGGCTTAAATGATTTAGGTATGATTCGAGATTTTAATGGTTTTGCGATAGAGGGTTCGAAGTTATCTAATATTTACCCGGAATTAAAGACCGTTTCGACTGTTGCGTCTTTGACTTTGAAGATGATTTAAAGAGATTATTGGGTGCAATGGAATTTTCGGATACGGAGTAGTATAATAAATAAAGTAATAACTTGGAGAAAATATGCGGCTTTTTCTGGCTAGTAGTGATTTGGGGGATTATAAAGATGTTTTTGTCAATTTAGTGGGTGGTAATAAGAAAGTGTTAATTATTCCGAATGCTCGGGATCATTATCCGGAGGAAGTTAAAAAAGTAATAGTTAATGAGGACATTGGGATAATATCTGATTGTGGGTTACTGCCGGAGGTACTGGATTTGCGATCATATTTCGGAAAAGGTGATAAGCTTAGGGAATTTATAGATGAATTTAAACCAGGTTGTGTGTTTTCTATGGGTGGGAATGTGTACTCTCTGGCTACGGCATTACATTTGAGCAGGATGGATGAGATTCTGCGACGGGATTTAGGCGAAGATAAATATGTTTATGCGGGTTATAGTGCTGGGGCTATGAATGCTTCGAAAGATTTAATGAATTATCGTAGCTCTTTTGGCAAGCGTTCTGGCGACAGATTAGAGGAAGCTAAGTCGATTTATGGTGAGGTATATACAAAGGGTCTCGGTTTGATTGACGAATATGTGTGTCCGCATGCTGATACGGAAAAATATAGGGAGATTTGTAAAAAGGCGGAAGCTGAGCTACGAAAGAAGGGACTGGAGCCAATAGTTCTGAATGATGCGGATGTGATGATTGTTGATGGCGAAATGAGATTGTATAGACATTGACTTTGTGCCCACTTGGGTTGCGATAATAAAAACCCTCGGCGGGATGCCGAGGGTTTTTGAGGAAAGTTCTGCTGTGTCTTTAAAGCGATTGTTTGCTCTCGGGTTGGATGGTTTTTTACTGCAATAATTCCGGTGCAAATTTAGTGAAGAATTTTACGAACTCTTCGGTATGCTTACTATCCCATGCCCATTCCCAGTTGACGCGCTCGTAGAGCTTCTGCATATCAAAGTCACCCTGGTGAATGAATGGGGCGAGAAACAGTATAATGTCTGCAATATTGGTTGGCGAGAGCCGGTCGACGACTTTTGCGAGCCTCCGGACGAGAATTCTCGGGTTGCCGTGATTAGCTTCGATAAAAATGATAAATTTAATCAGACTCGGTTCTTTGTTTTCTTCACTGATTAAGAAATCGATGTCGATATACTTTACCACATCGTCGACTGTGGCGTGTGTTTTGTAGGAGTCATTGAAGTCGTGCAATAGCATTGTAGGAAGTTCATCGAATATTTGCCACCAAAATGGGTTGGTGAAATATTGTTTGATGAGTTCCTCGAGTGTAGGTTGGTGTTTAGTAGCCATAGGTTTCCTCCTCCCGGAATAAGGTTTTGCGCAACAGATAACTTTCTTCGAAATTTAAATGTGCGCACATAAAAGTGTTCTGGCTTCAAAAAGCCTAGTTTTCTAATTATATCACAAAAACTAAATAAAGTCAATAGCTCTAGCGGTATTATTGTTGGTATAATTATCGTAAGGTAGTAATACGTATGGAAAATGACAGAAGTATAAGGATTGAAATTACGTCTTCAGATTCGCATCGTCCGAGTAAGGCGAAGTCTTTTAGCGAGCATATGCAGGAGAGGGAAAAAGAGGCGCAAAGAAAAACTGTCGAAGAAAAGGCGGCGGAAAAGGGATATTATAAAGGTGAGGATGGCGAATGGTGGGAAGCTTACAGTGACGGATTTGATGAGAAAGTAGAGTGGTTTAAGCTTGACGAGGAATATCCTGATTTAGCCGATAGGGCAGAGGCTTTAGCTGAAGAATACCACGTTTCGTTTGGGGACCATAGCGGACTGAAGAGGGCGGTTTATAAAAATGCGGCCGCGTTAGAGAAAGCTAGTGATGAACATTTGGCAAATATTTTTGATGTTGCGAATGCGGTTTCTTTTTCAATTAGCGGGACGGAAGAGAAGTTAGTTCAATATAGCACGGAGGTTTTAGAGGATATTAAGAAATCGTTAGCTGAGTATTATGCGATGGTTGCGGCGAAAATGCCGGACGGGAAACTTGATGCGAGAATGTGGAGAATTTCTGAACATTTTGTGCGGAATTATACAGAAAGAATGATGAATGGTGGTTTTCTGGGAAAATTGGCGGATTTTTCCGTAGAGGCTTTTACGAATAAGGAAAACGGGCGAATGATGGTGCGCGGAATTGAGAGCGGGGTCGAGGGGATTGGTCGGAATGGGAGCGACGGAAGATTTTTTGGTGATTATATGGCGTATTTTAGCGAATTAGTAAAGGATAAGCGTCATATTACGGATTATGATACGAGGGCTGGTCGTTTTAGGGCGTATGTTTTAGGGCATGGTATTGATGAGAGGACTGTGAGCGGATTTCGGGGTGTTATTTTTCCTTTGATAGAACAAGGTGATAATGAGATAGTTCCGATTGTAAAAGGAGGAAACGCGTATGGCGTTACGCTCGGGGCTTACGGTATTGCTGATTATACAGAGGAGTGCTTATTGTCTTTGTATAATCCGAAAGAAATTGATAAATTAGTTCGGATTTATCATGAATTGCCGACTTCGGATTACAAGAAGTTTGAACAGAATCGTAAAGATGCGGGTAGATTACAGGGTACGATTATCGGAGGGAGGGATTTTATTCATGATGAACTTCCGGGGGTTAATGAAGTACTTGTTGCGATGAAGGAATACTATGAACATCGGGATAGTGAAGATGTTGATGTATTTCAAGATAAGTTGCGGGAATTAGAAGATAAATACCATTTTGGGATTTTACCGAATGCCTTTAATCTTAGTATGTATGATATGTCGATTGAATATATGTCGGATTATAATGAGGCTGAGGAGGGGAGTCCGGATGAAAGAGCGATTGATATTTTGAATCGGCTTGTTCAGAATACGCGTCCGGATTTGCTGAAGGCACCGCGAACAAGATATCCGGAATTGAATGAATTGATGGGGAAGATAAATCCGATGATGAACGAGCGGACAGGTGAAATTCGTGTCGGTATGAAAGAGGTTTCTGAGGCAGTGAAAGCGATGAATGGATTGATTCGACAGAATTATGGCAGGCAAGGGATTTTTCCTTCTACGGTTTCGGCGATTGTATTTCTGGACAAAATGTCTGTCTATGCGTTGAGGTCTCTAAGCGGTAAGGATCTAGAGGAGCTGGCTTTTGATGATGGTTTTAAAGAAATTGTGAGATTTTCTCAATTGACATCTAGCATGGGATATAGTGAGAGCGATTTTGAGAGTAGGTATCGGCGGGTTGTTGAGAGGATTAGTGAAGCTTATGGTAAGGATGGCGTGGATAGGGGGATTATATCTGATGGTTATCGGTTTTTAGGCCAGGACATTTTGCGGAATATGCAGGCGCTTGGCAAACACTACGCCATGAACAAGGTTACGGCGCGTTTTCAGGACGCGATTTGGTCTGGTAATTTAAATGATGAGTTGATTGGCTTATTTCAGAGGGTTTAATTATAGGCTGTCGCACCAGGTCTTAATCTTCGCAGGTAGGGCATCTTGGAAGAAGCGGGTGCCGTCTTTCCAATCGCCATTTTTCGCATCGTCTTTTAGATTTAGGTCGCTATCGCCGAGGCCGGAAGAGTGGGAAGTACAGAATGGAATAACGGTTTTTCCAGACCAGTCGTTTAGTTTTACGAAGGCGTTAACTGGCCAGGCGGCAATACCCCACCAAATTGGATAGCCTAAAATTATGCGGTCATACTCGGCCCAGTTTGGCACTTCGGTTGTTTTTAGCTTTATATCGCGAAGCTCCGGATTGTCATTTTCGCGCGAAGCCCGAGAATCTGGGTTTGTCCAGTCGAGATCCTCTTTTGTATAGGGTTCCTCTGGCACGATTTCAAAAATATCGGCACTGAGGTTACTCGCGACCTCTTCTGCAACTTTTTTAGTGTGCCCTTCGGCTGAATAATAGACTACTAATGTTTTCATGTTCACTCCTTTTTCATATTTTAGCATACCTAAATTTCGATATGTGGTAAACTAGAGACATGAAGAAAAAATCTTTGATTATATTCTTAGAAATATCATTATTTGTCATTATTGGGCTAGGACTTGCGGTCTATTTTAACCACGTCTTCATTTATGATTTTTATCGCGGGAAGACCTATCAGCCGTCGTCTGAGATGGTTGCGATTCGGGATAGTTTAAATCTAACCGAGCGAGGGAGATTTTTGTTTGATGCTTCGCAGCCGACTTTAAATAATGAGGAGGATTTTAACTATAATTGTCAGTCTGACGATGAGGAGAGTGCGATTTTAGGTTGTTATACAGAGAAGAATATTTATGTATATAATATTACAGAGGAGCGTTTAAAGGGGATTCGAGAATTAACGACAGCGCATGAGCTTTTACACGCAGTTTATGAGAGGATGTCTGTAGGGGAGCGGGACGCGATTCGGGCTGATCTAGAAAAAATTTATTTAAATAATCTGGAGGCTTTAAAGGAGGAAATTGACGTTTATGATTCGGAAGAACAGCTAGAGGAGATTTACGTAAGAGTCGGGACGGAGATTAAAGATTTAACAGCGGATTTAGAGGAGCATTTCGGGACGATTTTTCAGGATCAGGACGCGATAGTGGATTTTTATAACAGTTATATTGGCGTATTTAAGCAGCTTGATAACGAACTAGATAGGTTGCAGGCTGAGATGGAAGATTTAAATACGAAGATTGATGAAGGAACGGATGAATATCAGAGGAGAGCTGGACAGCTAGATGCGGATATTATCAGTTTTAATAGTTGTGCTGAGGTAGCTGGGTGTTTTGAGACTGAAGAGAAGTTTAGGGCAAGAAGGAATCAGTTGGTCGCCGAACAAAATGCATTAAATGCGTTATATGATGAGATTGATGGAATGATTAACAGGTATAATGAGCTAGTTGAACAGTATAATAATAATGCAATAGAAAGTAATAATCTACAGAATATTATAAATTCGCACGTAAGAGTAGAGGGGATTTAGGTGGGTAGATGAAACTAAAGACGAGAAAAATTTCGGCAGTAGTTCTCGCTTTAGGGATGGCGGCGCTCTGGCTGTTAATAAATCCAGAGAGCTATGAGCAGATTTTTACGAAAGTAGAAAATACTGGGGCTGAGTCTGGGGTAGATTATAATGCCGAGACGGATTATAGCGCTGAGCCGACGACCGAGGCGGAGTCGGATGCGCCGCTTGCGACGGAGATTTTAGAGAAGTTGGAGGTAAAAGGGCGCGCTCCGAAGACGGGTTATTCGAGAGAACAGTTTTATAATGGCTGGCCGACGGTCGAAGGGTGTTCCTTACGCCAGCGGATTTTAAAGCGTGAACTCGGGGATAGCGCGGTTTTAGACGGCTGTAATGTTATTTCTGGGGAATTCGATGAGCCATATACGGGGGAACATAAAGTCTTGAAAGATAAAACTGAGGTAGCAAAGATACAAATTGATCACGTTATGGCGCTTTCGGATGCGTGGCAGAAGGGGGCGCAGTATAAGGATTATGAGACGAGGAATAAGATTGCGACTGATCCTTTGAATTTACTGGCGGTCGACGGGGCAGCGAATCAGCAAAAGTCAGACGGAGACGCGGCGACGTGGTTGCCGAAAAATAAAAAGTTTCGTTGTCAATATGTCGCGAGACAGGTTTCGGTAAAGTATAAATATGAGCTTTGGGTAACGGAAGCCGAAAAAGAAGCCATCTCTAAAGTCCTCGCTAATTGCCCCAATGAACCTACAATAGGAATTTAGGTATAACCCACTCGCTATGTGGTATAATTAGAGCAAATAAGTGGAGGAAATATGAAGAAGTTATTTTGGGGATTGTCGATATCGGCAGTTATTTTGATGATTGGGGCATTTTTATTGGGGCGATATGCATTTCCGGACGGGGCGCCAGCTAGTTTGCCAGCTCCGGAGTTGGCGGAGGGGGAAAGAGGGAATCTTGGGATTGATAAAAATGTTAACGAAGCGACGATTGATAATTATTTAAATAGGTCTGATGCGGTTTATCGCGACGTAAGAATGCTAAAGGACCCTGGGAATTATGAGGCGATTGGCGGGGATTCTTATTTGTCGGGGTTTGTTGATGGGTTTGAAGTTGTACCCTTGCCGTATATAGTAAATGTAAGTGGGTTACCGGAGAGCGTAGGAAAGACATACGAAGGCGAGACGTTGTTTACGAATAAGGACGGGAAATATGAGGCAAACTATAAGGAGTCGATGGAAGTTTTAGAGGTTCTTTTTCCGAAAGATAAGGTGATATTCTTAATGTGTGGCGGGGGCGGTTATTCTGGAATGTTAAAAAATATGTTGGTTAGTTTAGGTTGGGATGCGGGGAAAATTTATGATGTGGGTGGATATTGGTATTACGAAGGCGAGAATAATGTAGAAGTTAAGCGGACTCTCGACGACGGAAAAGTAGTATACGATTTTTATAAAGTTCCGTATCATGAGATTAATTTTCGGGATTTAACGAAGAAATAGGGTCTTAAGACTCGGAAGTGGGACTCATGGCGAAAAGTTCGAAAAAGAATCAGAAAAACAAGATTGTCGGTTTGATTATTGCTCTTATGGTCGTTTTAGTCGGAGGAGTATTGTTTATGGGGGCGGTTTCTGGATGGTTTGAAGATTCTAAAGTTGTTTTAAGTAGCGAATATTATAGTGAGAATCCGGAGTTTATTGATTTAGATATAAACGAATACGAGGAACTACTGAAGGCGCGAAAGTCGTTTTTAGTTTTTGTTGATAATACGAGTTGTACGACGGCGGATAGGGTTCGGGGGTACGTTTCTGATTATATGAAGGAGCAGGGGGTAAAAGTTTATAAAGTTATGTTTAAAGATATAAAGGATTCGTCGCTTCATGACTATGTAAAATATTATCCGTCGGTTGTTATTGTTGACAGGGGGAGAGTAAGGGCGTTTCTTAGAGCCGATAGCGACGAGGATGCGGATAAATATAATAATTATGAGAGTTTTCAGGATTGGCTAAATAAATATTTTTAGGTTAGTTTTAGGTAGCTTTGCTTGTGGAAAACTTAAAGAAATAATGGCTCAATAATGCTTGACAAAGCGTTTATGCCTATATTACAATAGAAAGTGTTTAAAGGTCATACTTTAATACAAACAATATCAAGTAATTTCTGCTTAGCAGAAGGAGAATATAATATGAAAAAATTAGCAATTGCAGGCGCTTCGTTGGCTCTTGCTGCGATGCCGGTAGTTGGCGTTTTTGCTGCCACAAGTACTTCGTTCCAGGATACGATTACTGTTGGTGTCTCCGGTGGTTGTACGCTTGAGAAGACAGGTGGTACTGCTGGTGATTATAGCACTAACGATCGTACGTTTAGCGGTAATATTCCTGCAGGTAATGTCGGTTACTTCAATGCTACGGATGGTACAACTCCTCCATCTGGTAGCCATATTACCGTGAGCTGTAACTCTAGTAGCTCTTCGGCTGGATATGTTATCAATTTGGCAGTCGATGGTTTGACTGATGCTACGGCTGGTACTATTTCCGGTGGGAATGCTATTAGTGGTGCTACTTCTGCTTGGGCGATTCAGTCTAACGCGACTGGCGTCGAAGATGCTAATAACCCATTTAAGGCATATGCTGCTGCAACGAATGGTCCTTTCTTAACCGCTAATGCGGCAAATACTGTCACGTTTAACCCTTCGTATCGTGTTTACATTGCTCCGACACAAGCTGCTGGTAGTTATGTAGGTCATGCAACTTACACGATTAATCTCAACTAGTTAGTTTGAAGGATTATGTGGGAAGGGCTTTGCAAAATGCCCTTCCTTTTTCCTTTTTTTTATTGTATCATTTAAAGAAAGAGAAAGGAGGTTGATGGATAACAATAAGACGGGGAGTAATAGGTGGATTTATGTTTTGGCGGTATTTCTTGGTACTGTTATCATATTTGTTTTAATTGCTTTTTTCTTGATGAATGGAAGCGGGAAAATAATAAACACAGAGGGCGATATATCTGTAACTGAATCTATGGTGTGTAGTGAGAACGGAATAATTTATCCATTTTTTACTTATGATAATTCGAATAGTAAGAACATAAAGATTAATGTTGTTTTTAAGGATGACAAGTTAGACACTATTAGTCTTATTGCGAGCTTATATTATAGTACTGCAGAACAGATAAAACAAAGTAGCGCAAGCAATCATGCTGCATTATATGAAAGCTTTTATGCTGATTCGATGAGTGCAGATTTATTCGATATGCACTTCTCTACTTTAGATGATGCAATGCAGATGACGCTATATACTGACGCTAAAAAATTGAATGGAATGAATTCCAAATACTTTTTAATAGATTCTGTTAGCGGTTTTACTAAAGAAAAACTAAAAAAAGAGTTTAATAGCCACGGTCTTAATTGTGTTATAAAAGAAGAAAAAAAATGATATAATGGTGGGAGTAAAAGGAGGTAAATGAAAAATTATTTAAAGAAGACTGTAAAATGGGTGGGTATTTTAACGCTTGTAATGATTAGTGCTTTACTGTATAGAGTTAATCGCGTGATGGCTGATGGATACGGTTTAACGATGGCTCCTATGAAACAAAATATAGTGATTGATCCCGGAGATTCTTATAGAGCGACTTTTACGATATCTAATCCGGCTAACTCTACACAGGATACGTATTATAGTATAGAGGTGGAGCCGTTTTATAAAGATGAAAGTGGGGTGGTGATATATAGTGAAGAGGGTGATCATGGAGAGATTGTAAAGTGGGTTACTCCGAGTATCCCATTGACTGGTAAACTAGCTCCTAATGAAGTTAAGGAGGTGATTGTCAAGATAGATGTTCCGGAATCGGCTCCGGCGGGTGGGCAATATTTTGCGGTTAACGTAACTGCTAGTGCTGGTCCTAATGATGAAGATAGTGATCTTATAGATATTTCTGATGGGGCAACTATAAAGGAAGTTAAGAGAATGTCGCACTTGGTTTATGCAGAGATAACGGGAGCGACGGTGAAAAGGGGAGAAATCACGGATGTTAATTTGCCGAGCTTCTTGCTGTCTGGAAAGATTACAGGTTCTTCGTCTATAAAGAATACCGGAAACGTGCATGGCGAAGCTAAGTATGTTTTGAAAGTTTTCCCGCTATTTTCGGATGAGCCGGTTTACACTAACGAAGAGAATCCCGCTACGAGTACAATTCTTCCGAATCGCACGTCGTATCATGCAACCTCTTGGGACGGGACTCCAGGGATTGGGATATTTAATGTAGTTTATACGGTTGAGTTTGAGGGGTCGAAAGCGGAAGTGTCGAAAATGGTGATTATTTGTCCTCTGTGGCTACTGTTTGTCATTATATTTATAATAGTAGTAATTATAATGTGGCTAGTCGTAAAGGCGAAATCGCGAAAAAAGAAGACTGCTACTGCGTAGAGCTATCTTTATAGAGTAAAAAATACCGCTTCAGGGCGGTATTTTTCGTAAACATTGTCAAAAAAAAGATATAATATATAGGAATATGTCGAGAAATCATTTACTGTCGCAGCATTTTTTAAGAAATCCGAGATTGGCGTTGATTTTGATTGGGCATTCAAACCTTAAAAAGCGGGACATTGTAATAGAGATTGGGGCAGGGTCCGGAGTGATTACAAATGCCCTTTCGAAAAGAGTTTCTCGGGTGATTGCGATAGAGCCGGATTTTGACGCCGTTTTAAAGCTAAAGGCGAATTTAGCTCGGCAAAAATGTGAAAATGTAGAGGTCGTGAATGGGGATTTCATGACGTTTCAGCTACCTAGCGGGCCTTATAAGGTGTTTTCAAATCCGCCGTTTCATTTAAGCTCGGCGATTTTACATAAATTGATTGAGAGCGATAATCCGCCGGAGGCGATTTATTTGATTCTACAGAAACAGTTTGCGTTGAAACTTTTGAATAATGGCAGGCATTATACATCGCAGCTCGGGTTAGCGTTAACGCGAGAGTACCAGACGCGGATTAGGCTGCCTTTAAAACCTACGGATTTTACGCCGCCGCCAGCTGTACCGACGGTATTATTTGAGGCGAAAAAAATTATCGAAAAATAGTGTTGACATAGGAAGGAAAGTGCGATATAATGGGGGAAGTTTAAGCAAGTCGGCGTTTCCGACCTCTACAAAAAGAAACAGAAAGCGAGGGAATCTTTTGAGGTCGCTTTAGTCGCTTCAAAATCTTCTTTTAAGACTCTCTGATTAACAATTTGGATAAACGATAAAGATTTTAAGACGACATTAGCAATTTTTGTTTTGATATAGTCGAACATCGATTGCTAGTTAAGTCAATGCATAAAAAGGTAATTAAGGGCACTGATAGTGGATGCCTTGACAATCAATACCGATGAAGGCCGTAGAAGTCTGCGATAAGCCTCGGGGATCTGACAGCGAGAAATGATCCGGGGATTGCCGAA
>JAGCAL010000006.1 GCA_017652715.1 Candidatus Saccharimonadota bacterium
CTAAAAGATTTAGCAAGACTCGCCGCTAAGCAAGAGGGAAAAGTTGAATTCAAAAAATCAGAACCAGTCAGGGAATCAAATGACACCTCGAAGAAGGGGAAAAAGCGGTCTAAGAAGTCCAGGAATAATAGAAACAGGGGCAATACCCCTAAGGCTGCCCCTGTAATCTCGGGGAATTCGACCGGAAAAGAGGGCATAGTTTCCTCCCCTGTTAGACCAGAGGTGGAATATCAAGAAAAATCCGCAGCCCAAATTACCCCATCCCATAAGCCAGTATCCCTGTCCACCCCTGTTAATTTGCCAGAACGCTACGCAGCGGTAGATAACTCGGTAGACGGGATCTTGTCGATAAAACATTAGAAAACGCGGGGAATAAAAAGAAAAATGTCGACCGGACCAAATTTAAAAAGGCCCGGCCGACGAATCTCAGGTCCTGATTTTCATATAGTCGTAATGTCGCACAATATAGATTTTAAGACATTACGGATATATAAAAAAGCCGGTAAATGTATCGTCTAATATAGACGGTTATGCTTATGACGGGCGGGAATTGCTCTAGAAATATATTCCGGCATAAGCATTTTCATATAAAAACGTCGGTCATTGTTTAGGTTGTTTATAGGTATTTATATGGCTTTTATGAGCCTGTCGATTAGATGTTACGCCTAAGTATCGAGTTAGACTCATGCGTATACAGATGTCTAACTAGGCCAAAACCGACTCCTTGAAGTTGTAAAATTGACATTTTTCGAGCTCTTCCGAGCCTGAATTTAGATTCCGGATTTTCCACCCCTGTTAGTCGTTCGAGTTGTCTGGGTTCTTGCTAAAAGTTTTCCACATTTGACATTTCCCCGTTTTATTTCCCTTTTTCCCTATTTTCCCTGTTGTCCTGCCCTAGTCTCCTCGTTATCTGTAAAAATATTACCTATTTCACCCGAACAAAAACCGAACGTTAGAGGAGACTAGAGAACAGAACAAAAACCGAACACTTCCCTAGTTCGCAATACAGCGGACAGGTAGACCATGAAACTTATTAATTATCTTGTGGCTAGGTAAACAATATAAGAATCGGCTGTAAATGAGAAATAATAAACTGAGCCATTATCATAAGCCGTAGACGTTGAGTATTCGAACATATTAGCACGAGAAGTTAGTGAGCCCGAATTAATAGCACCTGCAAAAACGAAATTGTTAGGATAACTTCTAAGCGTATCCACTAGCGGTTTAGCTTCAGCTAAACCAGCATAATACGGAGTGGTGGAGGTAGCATAGTTGTTATGGTTTTTAAACTTTTTATTTCCAAAAGGCCTTTCCTTCTATCCTTACATCGATATATTCAAAATCATTTACGCCTATTTTACTGAGATAATTAAGCATACGACTAGTGTCTTCCGCCGAAACGCCGGCGCCGCGATCAATAATCATTTTTACGTAGCCAGTATAGCCATCGAGATAGAATCGGACTTCGCGAATCGCTCCAGTCGGGACAACAGCCCGCACGGGAGTAATACCTAGAGACTTCAGATCAGACTCTACTTGGCCGATATATTCTCGCATCCGCGAAGTAATCTTACCGTCGGAAGATTCGTCAACTACCTCGATTGTCGGCGCGTATGAAACTTCCGATTCCTCCGGCTTCGGCTCGTCGTTATTTGTCATAAGATTAAAGCAGAAGAAAATCAGTGCGCCAATAAGACAGAGAAAGCCAACGGTCGTCGCGATAATACGCCAAGCTTTTTTGCGTTTATCTTTTTTACGCGCAGCGGCGCGTTCGTTTGCGGTCTCGAGCTTTTCCCTCTTCTCGCCAATCGTGCGGCCGGCTTGGAAAGTCGAATTTTTATGTTCGCGGCGCTTTACTAGTTTTGGGGGTTCTTGAGACGATGTTTTATTTTCCTCCACCCTTAGCCTCCTCTAGAACAATTTCGGCAAGATGGCGAGCTGCATCGGCGCGTGCTTCCCTATGCAAACGTTCAGCCATTTCGGCTCTTTCCTTTGGCTCACGAATAAGGTGTTTTATCTCCTTTAATAGCTTTTCGGGAGCGGCGACCATTTCCGAGTCATTTATAACCGCCGCGGCTTTAGCTTCTTTTAGTCTCTCGGCGTTTTTAACTTGGTGTCCGCCCGGCAAACGTTCGAATGGCACTAGAATCGTAGCCTTCTTTAAAGCCGCCATTTCGGCGATTGTAGTAGCGCCGGCTCTAGAAACTATAACATCGGCCGCACCCATAAGTTCATTCATTGTAGTATTAAATTCCCACATCCGGAAGTTCGACTCAAGGCTGGCTTTTTCCCAGTTTTCGTATTTTTTTAAGTCGACCATATTTTCATAGTGTTTCCGTCCTGCAACTAGGCCGACCGAAGTGAATTTCAAAAGTTCTGGTAAAATCGCTCTCGTAGCTTCGTTAAGATTTTCGGAGCCTTGGGAACCGCCAGTAACTACTACTAGCGGTTTATCCGTATTAAACGAGAAAGCCTTCTTTAGCGACACCTGCCGGCTCTCGCTTACCGCTTTAAATTCTGGTCCGACCGGAATTCCGGTCCAAACCCAATTCGGGTGACTCTCTTTCATCTCGTCGGTTAGCGGCGCCCCGAATGCAACCTTATTAGCTTTTTTCATCAAAATCCGATTGGCAAGACCCGCTACGACGTCAGATTCATGGATAACGTATGGGATTTTAAAGAGTCGCGCCACTAACCCGACCGGAAGGCATACATAGCCGCCTTTTAAGAAAATTACATTCGGCCGAGAAGATTTCGGCGCCAATCTTATAAAGCTAGTAATTAGCCCAGCGAGAAAACCGAGAAAGCCTAGAATATTGCCTAAAATTAAATCTTTTAAGGTCAAACCAAAATGCACAAAATAATCTTTAAATTTCCAGTTAGCATAGCGATGGAACTTCCCTGCCGGAAGGCGTCTGACTCTAATATACGAACCGCGTTTTGAATCTTTTCCACCCCAAGCCATTCCA
>JAGCAL010000080.1 GCA_017652715.1 Candidatus Saccharimonadota bacterium
GCTTTGTGAGTGAGCGACTTTTGAAACATGCCAATCAAGATATCAAGAATTCCTATAAAATCGTGAATTCGATTTCGCCGGATTTGCAGTACGAGATGCAATCGATTGTACCGAGCTTACTTGAAAAGGCTTACAAAAATGAAAAGTTGCCGGTGGAGAAGTTTGCGATTTATGAAATGAATCAGATTTATCGTAAAGATTTGGGTGTGAATAGCGAAAATGTACCAAATGCCAGAATGTCGCTTGGATTTGTGGTGGCAGAGCGAAAAAATAAAGAAACGGCGTTTTATAAGGCTAAGAAATACGTGGCCAAAATATTGGAAGAGTTGCAAATCTCAGCTGAATTTGTTCCGATTAAGAGTAAAAATGCTGAGTGTAAGCCATTTGAGCCGAAGCGTACAGCTGAGATTTTGGTGGATGGCGAATATATTGGGGTGGTGGGTGAGTTTAAAAATTCGGTAAGAAATGATTTTAAGCTGGCGGAGTATCTGGCTGGGTTTGAAATTGATATGGATTTATTAATGAGACAAATGTCTCACAAAAAACAGATTAATTTTTGCGAAATGAAACATGAAGATTTGACGGTGACTACCGACAAGACTTATGGCGAAGCTTTGGAGGACGTTAGAAAACAATACCCTGATGCGGTGATTACTCCAGGTACGATATATCAGGCTGAAGGGCAAAAGACTAAAAATATGACTTTTCACATTGCTCTGGCAAAATAATTAGGCTGTTAATGCAAAATAATTTGGTTTTTTGAAGCGCTTATGGTAAAATAGCTTTATGATACTTTTAGATTCGGTTACCAAAAAGTATCCGGGCGACTCTGAGCCCGCGCTTGATTCGGTATCGCTTCATATTGAACCGAACGAGTTTGTGTTTTTGGTAGGTAAATCTGGTGCCGGTAAGTCGACCTTGATGAAAATGATTACAAAGGAAGAGAATCCGGATTCTGGTAAGATTATCATTGGTGGGATTGATCTTGATTATGTGAAGAAGCGCCATATTCCTGGGTATAGAAGGAGGCTTGGCGTGGTGTTCCAGGATTTTAAGCTTCTGCCGCGACGCACGGTGTACGAGAATGTAGCGTTTGCGCTGGAGATTGCCGGGATGAGCGGGAAAGAGATTCGTCGGACAGTGCCGAAGGTTTTGGAATTAGTGGATTTATTAGATCAGGCGAAGAAATTCCCGGATCAATTGTCGGGTGGTCAGCAACAGAGAGTTTCGATAGCGCGTAGTGTAGCGAGACAGCCGAAGATTTTGATTGCAGACGAGCCGACTGCGAATTTGGATAAACTTACGACTGAAGAAATCATTAATTTATTAAAAAAGATTAATGATTTTGGCACGACGATACTTGTGACGACGCACAATGAGGGGATTGTGAATAATTTGCAAAAGCGTGTGATTACATTGAAAGATGGCAAGATTGTGAACGACCAAAAGAACCATGGTGTTTATAAGTTGGACGAAACGCCAGTGCCGAAGGAGCCGGTGCGCAAAGTGCAGACGCCGGGGCATGCGCTGAAACCACGTAGGAGGATGATACAATGACGGATGAGAAAAAAGCTGTTTCTTTAAATGAGGTTTCGACGAAGGAGGCTCAAGTGGGGGAAGCTCCAGTAAAGGACGCTCCGGTGAAGGAGACCAAACAAGTCAAAGAAAAGCGTTTGAAAAAATCCTCCAAGAAGAGTCTTCGGACTATGCAAAAGACGCGCAAACGCCACATGGTGCGTGAGGGGGTGAGGATTGTAAAATATGGTACGCGTGGATTTTCGCGAAATATTTGGCTGTCTAGTGCGGCGACGGTGGTAATGGCGATTACGTTGATAATTTTGTTTATTACGATTGTAGCGAGTGTGATTTTGACGAACACGGCCGAAATGATGAAGGACAAGATTGATATTACGATTTATTTCAAGCCAAATACAACTGCGGAACTCTTGGATGAAATGAAGGCTACAATTTCGGAAGACGAGAATATCAAGAGCGTTGACGTGTCGTCTTCGGAGCAGGAGTATGAAAAGTTTTTGGCAGAAAATCAGACTAGTGATGACATTTTGAATATTCTTGACGAAGATATGAAAAAGATGATGATTGACAAAATGCAGGCGACGATGCGAATCAAAGTCTATGACGTGGATAATTTGGATAGTATTAAGAAGATTGTGGAGGAGGATGAGACATTTGCGGAATATACCGACGAAGATAAATTGCCGACTTATGATGTGAACCGGGCGGAGATTGCGACGATTACTTCGTGGGCGAGAATTGCGCGGACTGGCGGAATAATTCTCGCGGTAGTGTTTTTGGTGATTTCGATTCTCATTATCTTTAGTACGATTCGGATGGCGATTTTCTCGAGGCGGGAGGAAATCTATATGATGAAGCTAGTTGGTGCGGATAAAGGCTTTATTCGTGGGCCGTTTTTGGTGGAAGCAGAGATTTGTGGGATTATTGCGGGGATTATAGCGGGCACTGTGTCATATTTTGGCTTTAAGTTTTTGTCGCCGAAGTTGGCTGGATATGGTATAGACGTGTCGCAGATTAATGCGATACTCGAATCAAACAAATTGATTTTGGTGTTCTTGGTGTTTATTGCGGCGGGAGTTGTGATTGGGCGAGTTTCGGCGAGACTAGCGGTATCGAAATACTTGCATAAGACTTAGAATTATTAGGATTTTCTTGACTCTTATGCTATAATGTAGTTATGGTAATACTTCGAAACAAAAAATTAAAAATTCTGATGATTGTTGCAATGCTGTTTGTTGGTTTAGTTCCTACCAGAATGGTAGGGGCGATTTCTAAAGCTTGTCAAAATTCGCAGGCGTGTCGTGATGCGGTGGCCAAAGAGCAGGAAGCAAACAAGAACGCAGCGGCGGCGGCGAATTCGGCGAATGCGTATCAGGTGAAGGTGAGCGAGCTGTCGGCAGAAATTGCTGGAAAGGAAGCCGAGATTGCTGAAACTATCGCTCAGGTGAAGGATTTGAAGAAGCAAATCTCAGTAACTGAGAAGAAGTTGAAAGAGGAGCAGGAAGCTTTGGCGGAGTTACTTGTGAATATGCATTTTGAGTCGGACGCGGAGCCGATTAAAGTTCTCGCTGGCGCAAGTTCGATTTCTGATTTGGCGGAAAAAGCCGCGCGTGAAGAGGTGGTGAAGAGTCAGATTAGCGCTTCTGCTGCAGCAATTCGCGAGGCGAAAGAGAAGTTGGAGGCAGACAAAGAAAAGGTCGAGGAGCTTTTGGAAGAACAGAAGATTGCGAGAGCATCTTTGGTTGAAAAGCGTTCCGAGCAGCAGGCTTTGGTAGAGAAATATGAAAATGATGCGGAGGCTTATGCCGAGGTAGCCCGTGCGGCAGTGGAAGCGCAGCGCGAGGCGGAGAAAGCCGAGCAGGAAGCGCATCCAGAGCTGTATCGCGGTGTTGCAAGTCAGTATACTGGCGCAAATACTTATCCATGGCAGGCAGATTGCCCTGGACGCCAAGATGCATACCTGACTTATTGGGAAGATGGTACTGGA
>JAGCAL010000081.1 GCA_017652715.1 Candidatus Saccharimonadota bacterium
TGCGACGCTTTCTGTCGCGGTGACGCTTGTTATAACAAATTCGATTGCGGCTTACCATAGAGGGATTACTTTAAATCAGATAAATACAACAGGGATGGATATTGTTGATGATATAAGGACGGCGGTTCAAAGCTCTACGGCTTTACCAGTAAAGGGTGATTGTATAACTGTATATGCTAACAATGATACGGTAAGAAATGAATGTGAAACTGATGGTGGAAAGAATTTTGTAGTAGTAAAACGTTATGCGAGCGTGAAAATTGGCGATAAACCGATAGGTGATCCTGTTCCGGTATTTGGGGCTTTTTGCTCGGGGAAATATTCGTATGTTTGGAATTCAGGATACTTCTTTAGCGAAAGCGGTGTTACGGTAAGTAGTAGTAATGGGTCACCTGTGTCAAGGGCGACACTTAAGTATTCTAGAAATAATGATATAGTGACAATATCTGACGGTAAATTATTGAAGGTAGAAGATGAATCCAGGCTTGTTTGTAAGAATGCATTAAAAAGTAATCAGGGCGAGCGATATAAGTATGAAAAATTTGGAGGGATTAGTAATGAGTTTGATATAACTGGGCATGCACTTCAGGAGGCGCCGGTAGAACTTTTAGGGAAAAATGTAAACCTAGCATTATATGATTTAGATTCAGCTACACCGGCGGAAAATGATGCGGAAAATAGCTTGTTTTATTCAATGTCTTTTATTCTCGGAACTTTACGAGGGGGAGCTAATGTGAATGTGTCTGGAGAGTTTTGCGCGACGCCGGGGAGCAATTCTTCGGTAGAAGATTTTGATTATTGTGCGATTAATAAATTTAATTTTGCGGCCCGAACGCTTGGAGGTAAAAAATGAAGAAGGGAATAAAACGATTCAGGAAGGGTGCGGCGTCATTTTATATAGTTGCTTTTTCGACGTTAATTTTGATGATCATTGCGATGAGCTTTGCAGCTGTGATTATTTCGGAAGTAACGAGGACTTCAAACGACGATTTGTCGCAGTCGGCTTATGATTCGGCTTTGGCGGGAGTAGAGGATGCGAAAATTGCGTTTGCGAATTATCAGAACTGTAAACTACTAGGAGCGGCTGCGGAAAAACCGGGTAATCTTAATAATTTAAGTGGCTTAACTTGTGGGAATATCGTTTGGTTAATGGAAGAAAGCAACAAGGATAGTAGTTTTAATGATTGCGATATGGTCTCGGCGATGCTTGGGAGAGCAGTTGGCGGGGATAGTGGAACGGAAATTAAAGAATCTAATACTTCTAATAATATGAGTCAGTTTTATACCTGCGCGAAGATTCGGAATCATTTAGAAAATTACATAGGGAGCACATCGGCTTCTAATCCGATAGTAGTAGTAAGACCGAAATTTGGTAATTTGAGTGCGGATAGTATTGATAGTGTAACTATAAGATGGTTTTCTGATAAAGATTATGAGGGTTCGAACTATAATTTCAATAATATTAGTGATGGTAGTGATGCTAAAGTTGTTTTTCCGTCCTTAACTGGGATGGTTACGCCGCCGATGCCGCCGACAGTGTCGTTGACAGTAGTTCAAACTGGTACGGAATTTAGTTTAGATGATTTTGAGAAAACTAGTGGCGATAATACGGACCGGGGGACAGTTTATATGGTGCCATATAATAGCATCAAGAGTAATGCGGTAGTTAATGGTAATAATAAAACGGATAACCGCAATGTGGCAACTTATAATTCGAATACAGGGATTAATTCTATAGGTCTCGATGCTCTTAAGAAATCAAATGATAAAGTCAATAAGAATTTGCCTTATGCGGTACGATGCGAGGATGGGCCATCGAGCGGTAAAAATTATGCGTGTTCTGTTAATATAAAGTTACCAAAGCCGATTGGGGGAACGAGGAGTGATGAAACGTTTATGATTGTTGTTGCGACTCCTTACGGCAAGCCGAAGATGGAGTTTTCGTTAGAGTTTTATTGCGGAGATGGTGCTACTTGTTCAAAGCATGAAGATAGTACTGGGGCGGAGACGAATTCTTCGTTAGCAATTTTGGAAGGAGTGCAGATTGAAGTGGATTCGACAGGGCGGGCCAATGATCTTTATCGAAGGGTTAGAGCAAGATTAGAGTCTTCGGATGCGTCGGCGCTTTCGATTATGGGTCCACTAGAGTTGTCTGGGGATGGTGGTACTGCTCTTCAGAAAAACTATTATTCTACGAAAGAATATAATTTCTAGAGCTTTGAGTTTGACAAAAAGATACCCTGTGATATAATATATAGCATATCGCGGGGTAGAGCAGCCTGGTAGCTCGTTTGGCTCATAACCAAAAGGTCGTTGGTTCAAATCCAACCCCCGCAACCAAGATGTTTTAGGGCTTAGCCCTATTTTTTCTTGAGAAGTTCTTTCGCGGCGAGTTTGATAGCGTAATTATAGCTATTCATAATATGAGGAGTGCTGGCGAGTTCGAGAGCGGTTAGATTGTGGCGAATAGCAAGGGCGAGTTCGCTAGCGATGAGGCCGGCGTTCGGGGCGACGATTGTCGCTCCGATGAGATGATGGCTTTTATCGGTAATAAGCTTGACGAAGCCAAAGTCGAAATTATGGATTTTACTGGCGGTTACTTGGTTTAGTTTTACGATAGCTTTATTATATTTTCGATCGCGCTTTAATAAATCGTATTCGTTTAGGCCGACGGCGGCGACTTCTGGCATGGTTTCGGTTAGGCGAGTAAAGCCGGAATAATTAAGAAGATTCTTAGTTCTTCCGACGATGTTCGCAGCGAGGGCTAGGCCTTCTTGATGGGCGCGTTCGGTAGAAGAATCGTAGCCGAGGCAGTCGCCTATAGCATAAATGTTTTTAGCCGAGGTTGTGAAGTATTTATCAACAATAATTCCAGTGTTTTTATAATTTACTCCGGCATTTTCTAGACCGAGGTCGAGATTCGGTTGGCTTCCGGTTGCGAGTACGATACTGTCGACACGGACTAGTTTTTCGGAGTTTTCGTGGCGGAAAATGATACGTTTACTTAGGCTATCTTCTTCGATTGCAACGACTTTGGAATTTAGAAGAACTGTTATACCGAGACGATTAGTGAAATAATTAGCAAGGACTTCGCCGGCTTCTTTGTCTTCGCGAGGTAGTAAATGCTCCTGAGTTTCTAGAATGAGGGTTTTAATACCGAGCTCGGCATAGTATTCGGCGATTTCGCAACCAGTTGAGCCACCGCCGACGATGGCTGCATATTTAGGAGGTTGCTTGATTCTGATAGCGGTTTCCGGAGTGAAGTAATGGACGGTGTCCGTGCCAGAAATCTCTAAGGTTTTTAGGCTTGAACCAGTTGCGATAATGAAGTATTCAGCAGTGTAGCGTTTTTCGTTGACCGCGATAGTGTGTTTATCAAGGAAATTTGCGTAGCCTTTTATGCAGGTGATTTTTGCATCTTCAAAAATCTTCTTATCGTTTCCGCCGACGCTAATGATGGTTTTTAGTTGATGGGCGGGGATGGTAGGAAAATTAAAATGAAGATCTTGTCCACTTACTTCTGGGTAGCAATTTAATTTATTAAAGGTATGGGAAAAATCAAGAGCGACGTCGTATGGAATATCTCTAGTATTTAAATTTGAGCCGCCGAAAAAGCGACCTTCGACTAGGGCGACTTTTTGTCTTGATTTTGCTAGTTCAAAAGCAACGGCGGAGCCGGCTGGCCCGCTACCTATTATTATGTAGTTGAAATCAAATCTTTTACCCATCTTTATATAATTTTATCACGAATTTTGTAAACGTAAGCTAAATCGGAGTTATATTTTTTAAGCTCCTTAGTAATAAGTCTTTCTAAATCTAATTTAGTAATAGTTTTTTTAGTTCTAATATTCTTTTTGACGGATTTTAAAGTGTTTTCAATAAAGACTTCAGCCGCGCCGGTTGGAATGTCTAGGGCTTTTGCGTCGATTTTAAGCTCTTTTTTGATTTGTTTTTCGGCGAATTCTTGCATTAGTTTAGTACTCCGCTAGCGATAATTAAAATTGCAATTGATATATAGGAAAAGCTAATTAGGAAGCGGATGAAGTTTTTGCTTTTTTCGCGTTTTCTTTCGAGGTCGGCGAGGTTGTAATGATGGTAGAAGAGAGTTTGGATAATAAAGAGAGGGACGACGTTTAATAATATGAAGGCGAGGATGATGGCGGCGCGAGAGAGCGGAGTTCCGTCGAGTTTCGTAATGCTGATTATCGAAATCATGATGAGAGGAATAATAAGGATAAGTTCGGGTAAGCTCGAAACTATGCCAAGAACAAAAGCGTCGGAGCGTGTTTTGACGTTTTTTGCTTTAAGGCTGAACTGACTGGCAAGGTTTCGGGAAATAAAGAGTTTTGTACCTGGGCCTTTTTTGAAATAACAGAACGGGAAAATAAAGCCGAGACCAATAAGGATTCCGGCGATAATCCATTCAAATAGGGTTTGACCGGAAGCGGGGATGACTGCGAATAATGAGTCTAGCATATAATATATAGTAGTAAAGATTATAGCGATGACGATTTCTACGCCGAGAATGTAAAAAAGACTAAGAATGGAGACTTTGTCCTTTTTAAATTTACCGGAAGTGTAATGTAGAAAAAGTAAAAAAACACCATGCTTTAATTGTAAAAAAGCAGCAATAAGCATAGACAGCAAAAGAATTCCGACACCGGTCAAAATGTTCATGTTTAAATTATAACACGACTAGGGTTGCAATTCTAGATAGTCCATGGTAGCGTGTGGCCATGAAAAAATTTTTACTGACTATTACTATGCTGTGCGGAGTTTGTTCTACGCTTAATTGTTTTGCGACGACTGAGATTATTTCTGAAGAATTGCCAGAGATTTATATAAAAGCGATTAATCCGGGATATACTGTGGATTCCGTTTCGAATGTCGGAGAAATGATAGAAATAGGAAAGAACTCCGACCAACCTTTTTCGCTCGCTGGAGCCGCTGTCGGCTATACTAACTCAAGCGGGAATTTTAGTATTCTTTACGAATTTCCCGAGAACAGCTGGATTACTGGCGAGACCATCCTCCTTCGCTTGGCGAGCTCGCCTGGTAGTGAGCTCGCTGCCGTGAATTATACGAAGACTTTGGCTATGAAGGGAGGGCTGAGTTTAGTGCGGGGAGAGGAGATGATAGATGAGGTTTGTTGGACTGGGAAAGAGGGGTGCGAAAAAGATTTTAAGTCGGCGAATCCAACAACTTTAGTACGTAATCTCGAGACTGGTGAATTTGAACACCAGGAAGATTATGTGCCGGTTTATGATGAAAAGAGTTATTATGTGGAGGTTACGGAAGAGGTTCCAGAGGTTAAACCTCCGAGTCAGTGTAAGGGGCTTGAGTTTTCTGAGATTTTAAGTTATTACGAAGAGTCGCATTCGGAACAGTTTATTGAACTACATAATTATAATGCTGAGCAGATTTTAATGGATGGCTGTAAAATTCGTTATAAGAATAAAAGTTATACGCTTAGCGGAATTGTTAAAGCGGACGAATATTACGCTTATTATCCAAGTTTCAACCTAACGAAAAATCCGACGAATAGTAATTTACTAGAAATAATCGACACGGATGGAGAGGTTATTGATAGTTTAAGCTATCCAAATGGTCAGCGGAAGGGGACTACGTATGCTTTGATTGGATATGGTGGGAGCGGGGAAGAACTCTGGAGAGTCACTTATGCGTTGACGCCGAATGCGCCGAATATCTATCAAGAGTTTAAAACTTGCGAGGAGGGGAAGGTAATAAACGAGGAGACTGGTAATTGCGTGAAAGTAACGGAAGTAAAGACGACGGTTTGCAAAGAGGGGCAATACTTAAATGTTCTTACGGGTCGCTGTAAGAATATTAGTACAAAAGCTAGCGCAACTAGGGTCTGCAAGGAAGGTTATTATTATAACGAGGAGACTAAACGTTGTCGGAAGATTCAGGAGAATACTGGCGCGGACTACAGTTTAGAGCCGGAGACTTATGAAGAAAAATCATCCTTTGTTGCGCTTTATGCTGTGCTTTTTGTAATCGGGATTGGGATGATTTATGTAGTTTACGAATTTAGGCTTGAGATTGCGAGGCTCTTTTGTAAAGTTTTTCGACGATCTCGTTAAAGACTGCGTCGCGAGATTGGTCGCCGTTTACTTCGACGAGCAGGCCTAGCGATTTGTAGTTTTGGAGGACTGGTAAGGTTTTTTTGCGGAATTCTTCTAGGCGGGTTTCAAAGATTTTTAAGTCATTGTCGTCGGCGCGGTCGCCGCGGTCGCCTAGGATTTTTGCTTCCTTGAAACGATTTTCTACGTCTTTTTCTGAGATATTCAAGATAATGGCAGCTTTAATTTCGTGACCGGAGCCGGCTGCTACGGAAAGAACTTGTTTTTCCTCGCCCGCCCAGCGGCCGATTGAAGACAAAATAAGGGGGTATTTGAATAAGTCTGGTCTTTCGAAATATGGCAATACCCATTCATAAAAGATATTAGTCGGTATTAGCTCGCCTTTTTCAGAATATTTTTTGCGAGTTTGTTGTTCCATGGCTCGGATAATGATGCCGGATGATAAGAATTTACCTCCGAGTGCTTCGGCAAGGCGAATGCCTTGGGTGTCTTTGCCGGACATCGGCAAGCCAAAGATGTTAATTGAGCCGGTTCCTAGCCATTCTTTGATTTTTAAGATCTTGTCTTCCATATTTTCATCATATCATATTTATGGTGTTTTTAACATAATTAGCACTCTTGATATTTTAGTGCTAATTTTGTATAATATAAGCATGGAAATTACTGAGCGTCAAAAGGAAATTCTTTGTCAAATCGTCGAGGAATATGCCGAAACTGCTTCCCCGGTAGGAAGTGTGACTTTGGCTAAATTATTCGGTGTTTCGTCGGCGACGATTAGAGCGGAAATGGCTCGGCTTGAGCATTTAGGATTGATTGCGCAGCCACATACTTCGGCTGGTAGAGTGCCGACTGATGCGGGCTATCGTTTTTATGTGAATAATCTCGGAGATGATTTTTATAGAGATGATGATTATACTGCTCGGATGCCAGAGGTTAAGGTAGTTGAGAATAACATCGGGCGCGGGATTCATGCGCTTGAGGTAAGGGTTAGTTCGCAGTCGCGAACAGACACAGCGATTAAAGGGGCGGTAGATGCTTTAGTTGAATTGACTGGAAATCTTGGTCTTGCGACAATTGGTGGTCAGTTATACCTGTCAGGCATTTCGCGGCTATTTAATCAGCCTGAGTTTGGCGATACGAGGAGAGTGCAGGCGGTTGCGAAGCTTCTAGATAATTTAGAACCGTGGCTTAGAGAGGCTTCTCCTGGCGAGGCGCTAAATATTTTTATTGGGCGAGAGAATCCAATTGGGAAAAATTCGGAGGTTTCATTGATTATTTCTAAATTCCGTTCGCCGTTTTCGGACCGAAGTTATATCGGGGTTTTAGGGCCGACGCGACAGAATTATTCTAGAGTCATGGCCTTAGTTCGTCATGCTGGTAATATGTTAGAAGAGATTTTATAAGGAGAAAAATGAAAAAGAATGAGAAGAATCAAGCAAAAGAAGAATTAGAAATAAGAGTGGCGGAGCTTACTGCTGATTTACAGCGCACACGGGCAGATTTTGAGAACTTTCGAAAGCAAGTTGATGTTCAGAAGGAAAACGAAAAGAGGATCGCGAAATTCGGTACGGTTTATAAGGTCTTGCCTTTGCTCGATGATTTAGATCGCGCAATTAATACTTACAACGAGCTTGCTCCTTTAAAGAAGTCACTCGAGAAGACGTTAGGGGAGCTTGGGCTTTCGAA
>JAGCAL010000007.1 GCA_017652715.1 Candidatus Saccharimonadota bacterium
CAGCCAATTAAACGTTCTGTTCCGAAATTCTTGAAGCTATTTGAATACTTGGGTTCACTTTCTTTTGCGGTTTATTTGCTACACTGGGGGCTTTATATTATTCTACCTAGTTTGTTATCATTTTGGCCGCTTAATGTAATTCCGTATATTGTTATCGCTTCTAGTATTATTCTTGCCGTTTTATTGCAAAAAGTTATTTATCCATTTTCAAAACGACATAAAATTATCTTCACGATACTTTTACTTTTAAGTTTTATCCTTCCGGTTTTGTCGCTAATTAAGGCGCCTACTAAATCATCGATTGAAGAGAACCTCGAAGCGGAAGCTGTAGTTGCGAGCGAAGTCGTACTAAATGAGTCGGAAAAAACAGTTCTCGATTATAGTGATATTGATGCTCTCGGGAATCTATTAAATAATGACGTAATGCAATTTTTCGATGCTGCGGAGAATTTCGCGAAGCCTTATCCAGTAGTTACATATATTGCTGGCGGAAGTAATAGCTCGTCTGGACGTGCTTATTATAATACTCCAGATCATTCGAGGGCCGCATATCTCAGCTCGGCGAGAGTGATGGTAATTGGAGATTCGGTAGTTCTCGGTGCGACTAGTGCAATTTATAGTACTGTTCCAAACGTTTTTGTTGATGCGATGGGTTCGCGTAATATGATTGATGCGATAAATCTAGTAGCTGGTTATAGAGCCGACAATAATGGCAATTTGCCGTATATCATCGTTATCGGTTTGATTACGAATTATTCTGCATTCGGGGCTGGGACGTTAACAGCGATTATGGATGCTGCTGGACCTGGACATCAGTTTGTTTTCTTGACCGGCTATTGTGGCGATTATCCTCGAGATGCTCAGAATGCAACTCTTCGGTATGCGGCAAGTAGTTATGGAAATGTACATGTAGCCGATTGGGCGTCTATTGCAGCGGCCAACGTCAGCCAATATACGAATGCCGATCATATACATTTGTCGCCGGCTGGAAGGCAGGCGTATGCTGAATTAATAAATGGAGTAGTAAGCGGGCTATGAAAAAGAATACGACAACTGTTCTTCAAAAGACTTTTATTATACTTATTTGTTGTGCTGCATTTTTGGGATTTTTAAATTACGAAATATATTCTTTAAATAAAAAAGAGTACGAACGTCAGGTTGGCATTTTGAACGAGACACACGAACAAATTAGCTTAAATCTTAATATGATGAAAATCGCGATACAAACTAATGATTTAGGGAAGTATGCGGAAAACCTTTCTAAGCTTCGTGATAATTCTGCTACGATCGAATCGCTTTTTCTCGTTCGTGGTGAGCAGGAAGGTTTTTTGACTTCACTGCATAGTTATATAGAGCTATTAGAGAGTCGCGAAAAACTTCTTTCTGAAAACATTGGTTTAAAACAAGATGTTTTGAATATTGAGAAAAGTTTTAAGGATAATTATGGCGGTAAAGATGCGATTTCGCGTGATAAGTTGACTGGAATTGGTAACGAGATTGCTAAACTTAAGATTGATGGTGAAAAATATTCAGAGGAGATTGTAAAGACGATTGTTAGTGCGATTAATCAAGTCTTAGATGAAATTATCGCGGAATCCGACGCTCTTGCGAAGTGTATTGATAGTTGCTATAAGGATCGAATTACCAAGATAAATGACGAACTTGCGGAAAAAGTAAAAGGTTTTGCGAGCAAGACTGAAGATTTAAATAAAACAATAGAAGAGCAGTTTGATTTTAAAATTCTAGATGAGCTAAAGAAAATTTGATATCGATTTAGGTTAGGAATAATAAGACTTCGGGTTTATGATGGGACAAAAAGTCCGCCCGGGTGTTTATCCGGGCGGATAGGTAGGGAAAGGGTGAAGGATTATTCATCGAAGATGATATATCCATTTCGTTCATGGGAATCGTAGTAGGCCCTAAAGTTGTGCGGCTTAATAATTCCCGACTTATGTGAGTCCGCTTTGCAGGATCCGCGGAGACTGAATTTTATTTAATGAAAGTTGTTTCTCCTGAGGAAAGAACACAATAATCGGGTAACGTCTTTTCCATGGATTCCTTATAAGCTTTGCTTACTTCCTGCGCGACAAGGTCGGCATCTAAGATGCTCGCAACCCATACATGGATTCTCCATTCGCCGGGACCTTCGGTGATTCCGGCTTCTGCCACAACTTCAGAGTAGTAGTCGCAATACTTTGTGCGATAGGTTCGGCGTTTATAGATTGAATAGTTTCCTTCTCCGACTTCCAGATAGTAATGAGGCTCAGGTTCGTCGTCGTGCCGATCCTCGATGGCAATACCCCATTTGCCCCGAAAATATGTAGCGGTAAATTTGTCTGTAGCGTCGTCATAGGTAACGTGCATAATTTCGAATATACTTCTTAAGATTTCCGAGTTTCCTGGGCGATCCACCTCGGGATCAAAAACAGCTTTAACTACTTTGGGATATTCCATAGTCCCCCCTCCTTTTATAGACCGTAGTCTTTGAATTTAAGGTACACCCTTATGTATCATATTATAACATGAACGGTTTAAAAGTCAATATATGATATATGGTAAAAATTAGAATTATTGTGTTATACTTAACATAAGCAGAATAGGTAAATACATGAAATTATTAAAGGTAATCATTGTTTCGGTAGCGTCGGTTTTCTTATTGGTTCCTTTGCGCGTAAGCGCTATGTCTTGTGATGCAAAAGCAATTTGTCCTACATCGATTGAATACCTTGAGAAATCTGCAAATACTGAAGTATTAACTGATGCGTCGATCAATAATGGTAAAATCAATATTGATGTTAAGATGCTAGAGCTTGGTGACTATATAAAATATAAACTTATGCTCGAGAACGTATCGGAAGATGAATACAAGCTAGAAGGTGCATCCTTCGATAATGACGGACCCATCGTGTATTCTGCTGAGTTTACCGATAATAAAGATACAATTGCCCCAGGCGACAGTAAAGAAGTGATTCTTACAATAGAGTATAAAAACCTAATCGAAGATGCCGAATATACAGAGAATACCTATGTTGGTCATATTGGCGCTACTCTACTACTTACTAAAATTTCTGCGCCGAATCCTGATGCGCCTGACGAGCCACCGATTATTCCGCCAAATACAGGTACTTCTAGTGATTCGTCAATTATTACATCGGGTTCCTCGGACGCTTCTAGCAATTTACCGATTATTTTCGTAGTTCTAGTCGCAATTGCCGTTTCTATAGCTTATATCTTTTACCGCAGATTTGGTCGAATTCGATCAGTAGTTATAGTTATTCTTTTTGCTGGTATTTTTGTTTCATTTAGTGCATTTGCTATCGAAGTTTGTACGATTGAAATTGATTCAAAAGTTACAATACCAAGATATGAGGGACGAGAAATATATAATGTTGTAACTGAAAGGCCGATTATTGACGATGGTGATAGTGAGTTTGTAGAGTCGACTACTGGTGTGAATTTTCTGGAGCCATCTAGCGATACGAACGGGAAAGGTGTCTACGTTTTTGCGCCGACAAAAGATGATGATGTTCCGATTTATTACTATCGTGGTGCCGTTGATAATAACAATTTAATTTTCGGAGACTTTTGTTGGAAGATATTTAGGACGACTGAGACTGAAGGCCTCAAGATAGTCTATAATGGCATTCCGACCAATGGCCAGTGCCTTGCTGAGGGTGATGATACTATGGTGGCAACGGGTGTAAAATATAATGCCTCTGCAAGCAACCTTAGCTATTTTGGTTATAGTTATGCCTCGGATGGTCACGCGCTTAGCTATATGGCTAACTCTATAATAACCAATGGTATGGTGTTTTCTAACGACGTTTCGTATGTTGATGGACACTATGTTTTAGACGACGATCAATATGTTAAGGATAGCAACTTTGCGACTGATCGAGATGTGATTTTGAAGACCCATCATTACACTTGCTTTAAGGTTAATGGTACAGAATGTGAAACGGTCAGGTATGTTTACATGACTAGAAGTACCATTATGTTTTACGTTACACTTAAAAATGGCGAAAGAATTGAAGATGTAGTAAGGAATGATATTACTAACGAGGCTAACACCAATAAGTCAATCGTCCACGAGACTGTAGATGATTGGTACCGAGACAACATGACGGCATACACAGATAGTCTTGAGGATGCGGTGTGGTGCAATGATCGTAGTTTATATGATGTTGGTGGGTGGGACAAAAACAATGATGTACTTGAAATCACGGGTGAGCAGGACGGAAAGATGGTTTTCAATGCTAATCATCGTGTTTTTACTACTGGTAAGCCTGATGTTAACTGCGCAAACAAAAATGATGCATTTACGGTTAGCGAGGAAAATGGCAATGGCAGTCTGGAATATCCAGTTGGTCTTATGACGTTAGATGAAGCAGTTATGGCTGGTTTTAATTGGTATAAGTATGATAGTAGTTCTGATAATTATCTCAACAACGGTGAGGGTTGGTGGCTGATGTCTCCGTCTCTTGTGAGCGCGAACAATGTCTATGTCGGCGTGGCTTACTCTAGAGTAGACAATGTTACGCCAGTTTATGTGAGTAATGGGCTTGGTGGCGTAAGGCCAGTGATATCGCTTAAAAACGGATTCAGGATTCAGAGTGGAGAAGGTACGAGTAGTAATCCTTTTATCTTAGAAAATTAAAAAAAGACGATAAAGTCGTCAATGAGTGTTGTGGTGGTGGCGCCGACTGGACTTGATTCGAAGAATAACGTTCAGTTTTTTTGCGCATGCCGTAAGGTGTATGGTGGGGGCGAATTAGGCAGACATTAACAGATTGTAAAAAGTATGGTATAGTACAAGAGATGTGCTCACTACGATAGGAGGTGATGAATGTGAGTCGTATTTTTAATATTTCCGGTAACTTCATGCAGTTCGGAAAATGGTCAGAACCTGATCCATCATTTTCTGGTAAGATTGTCGTGAACGAAGAGGACGAATTCTATGGTTTTTGCGAGGAACTCTATAGTAGCAACATGTCGGATGTTAATCGTATTCGATATATTGCTGGGGCTTTTGCGGAAAATGGTCGTAATGGACGGCAGGGTATTGCATTCTATAAGATGTCAAACGATTCAGAGCAAGCCCCACTTATGTACGTTACACCAGATTTGATGGTTCCGGAGAGTGGCTCATGGGCTGCGCCATCTTTCTTTGGATATTTCCAGGAGCAAGGGAAGTCAAGGATTACGGTCGAAGAAGAAACGTTTTCTAAAGAAGTAGAAAATAGCATTAAGGCTAAATACGACACTCTCGATAAAGGTATCAATGGAAACGATGAGCTCCTTGAACAAATCCAATGTTGTAAAGATATCATTGTCCATGCAGTGTAAGACCGGGAAACCAGGCATTTTTGCCTGGTTTTTTAACAACTAGTGTCAAAATCTTGAACGCTTAGGGTATTAACAGGTATTTTAACAGGTGTAAAAACTACATTTTTGGCAGTTTTTCGTCATAAAAATGGTCCAAAATTGCATACTATTGTTGCAGGGTACTTAACAGAGATTTACCACTAAAAAATCGGCTAAAATGCCGAGTTATATAAAATCTGGTGGGGGCGAATTGGGCAGGCATTAACAATCTATAGAGATGAAATAAAAAACAAACTAATCAATCTATAAACTAATATTTAGAATACGTCAAATATCATTAATCGGGGCAGCTCTTCGGTTTTGTCGATTCTATTTCGACAAAAACTGCCGTATTCTACCTCTGTCATTATTCTTTTGCTACATCTATATTGACAAAAATAAGCATATGTGCTATAATGTATATATAGTTAGCAAGGCTTAAACGCTAACTAAGTACGTTAAATAACTATCAATTAGCTGATATTCTTCTGTTTTCTGGGTAGTGTCGAGTTGGTGAATATAGAATTCTCCACTTCGACGCTACTCAGAACAAAAAACTAACTGTCGAGTAGCATGATCAAAGTGAGGGAAACCCTCCGAAAGCTACGGACTTTGGTTGCCGAAAGGCAGGAAGGAGTTTTGTATGAAGAATATTCTTAGTTTTGACACTGAAACGAACGGACTGTGAGGGCTACCTTTCTCCATCGGGG
>JAGCAL010000082.1 GCA_017652715.1 Candidatus Saccharimonadota bacterium
TAAATTATACCACAAAAAGACCTCTATAAGGGCATATCAAAAAAAGACCCAAAGGTCTTTCTAATTTCTTGGTGACTCCGGCGGGAGTCGCTTCGGAGAACAATCTCCTATTTTTTGTGCAAACCCGATAAGGTTTGGTGACTCCGGCGGGAGTCGAACCCGCGATTTTCTGGATGAGAACCAGACGTCCTGGACCACTAGACGACGGAGCCGGACAAAATGTGCGGACCTAAGGGGGGTTAGGTCCGCAAACTTATTCTATCACATAATATATTAATATTCAACACTACCGTAGTTTGGTACTGCGGAAATAAAAGTCTGACCAGGGGCAAGTTTAATCTCATTCCCGCCTCCGTCGCTGAATTTTATTTGTTCATCCCGAGCTGGTTTGCTCCAATTCGCTTTAATCGCGGTACCATTCTGGAAAATATAAGCATCCCCAACCCCAATCATATTAATATCTTCATGATAATTGTCGTAAGCCTTTCTCTCTGAGACTATCATCGCAATTACGACGGATGGCGTTAACGTCGTAAGCTGGCAAGCCGATTCCGGCGAAACATTCCCTAGATTTTCGTCTGGACATTTATATACTTCGTGCTCAGCCCCAGATTGATAGCCGCGTCTATAGGTATTAGTGTTTATGTCGTACTGATATTTAACATTGAAATTAGCCGAGCTAGCAAAAGATAGACTGATCTCATTCACTTCGGTAGCTAACTCAGATGTATTGCCGCTCGCTGGAGTCGTAATCGAAAGTTTATTCGTAGCTAGGCTGTCAACTCTTGCTCGATTAGACTCTTCAGGCGTCATACGGGCGAAACCTTTCGGATTAGAGCTCGTATATCCGTTATCCGCTTCGAACTTCGCTAAGTTCTCCGAAGTAGTAAACAAGTTATTCCAGAGTCTTCCCCCGACATTGCTACGATACATATATTGATAACTTTCATCAAGATCGCGATAACCGCCACCGCGTAAAGCGCTAATCGCATCACTAGGACCGCCGGCATGTACGACGGTACAATTAAATGGCGCCGCGAAATCTAAGTAATAAGTACGTAAAGAACGAATTGGTCCGATTACGGCGGAAGTTGGACTCTGGAAAACCGCATCGAAGCGAGTAATTCCGGCCTCGGCGATAGCCTCATAAATTACGCCGGCCTGTGTAAGCCCGGCTTGGGGGCGCGCTCCGTCTGTCCCGTTCGGAATTTGCATACAAAGAGTTGGAGCATTCTTTAGGCCAGCATCCGAAAGCGGTTCCCCGGTTAAAATGCTATATGAAATGTCGTCCGTGTTATTAGTAGGTAGCTCAGGAAAAGCAATCTTCTCTACCTCTGCTTCTGGAATTAAAAAGGCAGTTAAAAGACAAGCGATTCCAGCGACCGAAAAAACTGCGCCGGTAATTAAAAGTATTAACCATAATTTCGGAAGCTTCGCTTTGTCTGACTTCTTTTTAGGATCCTTTTTAAGATCATCCCCTTTTATTATTAATTTCGTTTTACCTCGAAAAGCCTCTTCGATATCCTTATCGACCGGCTGATATTTGATTTTAACTTTTACTTTTTTATCCATGCAAACTCCACTTTTAGAATATTATAACTTAGAACATAAGTTTTTTGAAGATTTTTGCTATAAAATTGTTGCAAATGATAAAAAGTTTGTTATAATATGCTTATGGTCATGTCATACACAAAAACATTAAGCGCATTTGCCGCGGTAACAACAATAGCTTTACTAGGAGTAACCTCCAGTCCAGCATCATTCGCGGTCGATAGTAATACTAACTTTAACGTCAATGTAAAAGAAGCCATTTCGGTTTCAGTTACGACTCCCTCTACTTGGGCTAGTGGGAATATTGACACTTTTCTTCGAAATAAGATTAGTGTTAGTGTAACCTCGAATAATTCGGCTGGTTTTACTGCTACTATGTCCTCAAAAACCACGAACACTTCGTTAACTAATACTACTAAAAGTTCATATACTTTACCTACACTTGCTGCGAGTTCGACCCGTGGTAATTTCCCAGCTAACTACTGGGGCTATTCCCTTGATGACACTGACGCTGGTAGCGCTACTAGTACCTATAACGCAATGGTTGCCTCAAACGCTACCCCAATTACTTTAATATCTAGTGCGAGCGCTACAACCGGTAGTAAGGACTTCTATTTTGGCGCTAAAGGTAACGTTACCCTAGCTGCTGGAACTTATACCGGAACCGTTGTGATTAATGTTGTGTCTGGTGTTATTGATAATAATAACCCAATTGTTCCAACCAACCCAGCTACTCCTGGCCAAACCGACAATACTGCCGCCTATACAGCAGCTCCGACCGGTAGCACGACAAGCGGCTCTACGACCTACACTTATCATCGAACTAGCTCTGGTACTGAAATTGCGACTACCGAAGTTAGCGAAGGTAACAATGTCAGTGCCTATGTCGGATACACTCCACCACAGGGTGAAACTTACAGAACCAATGCGAGTACTGCTGCCAACACATTGTTAACAACTGGTCTAGCAACCGCCGCCTCTATTGCTACAGCCTCTGGAATGTTCTTCTTCATCCTAGTTTCGCAACGTGAAGATGACGACGACGAAGAAGCTCCACAGAACTAATTGTGATATAATATACTGCATGAACATTGTAACGCGTTTTGCGCCCAGTCCTACTGGTTATATCCACATCGGTAACGTCCGCTCTGCGATTTACCCATATCTTTTGGCACGCCAGAATAACGGCAAAATGATTTTACGTATCGAAGATACCGACCGAGCGCGCTATGTGGATGGGGCTACTGAACTAATCGAAGATACTCTAGAATGGCTAGGCCTGAATTGGGATGAAGGTCCGGTTATAGGCGGCCCGAATTCTCCATATTTCCAAAGCGAAAGAAAAGAAATATATCTCGCTTGGGCAAAAAAGCTGATTGAAGCTGGTCGGGCTTATGCTGACCCTACTCCGCCCGAACAAATCGAGGCATATCGCCGAGAATGTAATGAAAAGAAAGTCCCGTTTCTTTATCGTAATTATCGACCGAAAGAAACGCCGGAGTGGGAAATTGGGATGCCACTACGTTTTAAAACTATACCGAAAGAATATGATTGGCACGATGAAGTAATGGGGGATATGCACACTGGTCCAGAAGTTCTAGATGATATAATTCTAATTAAAAAAGATGGCTTCCCGACTTATAACTTTGCTCATATCGTAGATGATGCCGAGATGGGAGTAACTCATGTTATGCGTGGGGTTGAATACTTATCGAGTACTCCGAATTATCTCGCGCTTTATGAGGCGCTAGGCCTAGAAAGACCGAAGCTAGTTTCCTTGCCGCATATTCTAGCCCCTGGAGGTAACAAAAAGCTAGGCAAACGCGACGGAGCAAAATCGGTTACGGAATATCGCGAAGACGGTGTTTTAGCTGAAGCTATGTTAAACTATCTCGCATGCTTAGGTTGGAACGACGGCACAGAACAGGAAGTCTACGATAAAGAAGAGCTAATTAAAAACTTCTCTCTCGACCGAATCCAAACTTCTGGCGCGCGCTACGATGAGACGAAACTCCTTTGGCTTAACGGCCAATGGATTCGTAAGATTTTTGATGAAGACGGAGCCGAGACCTTATTTGCTCGTACGGATGGATTCTGGCCAGAAGCTGCTAAAACCGCCAGCGATGAATATAAGATTAAAGTTTTGTCGATTATCTACGATCGTCTAAAAACGCTATCTGACCTCAGAACTATGACTGGATACTTTTTCGAAGACCCTGAAATTAATTTAGATCTCATGATTAATAATAAATTCCTCAAAAAACTATCCGAAGCTGAGCTAGAAAACCTATTAAAGCAAACGATTAATAAACTCTCTGGACTATCCGATTGGAATGCTGAAGCCTTGCAAGATGCGTTAAATGATTTACTACAAGAAACCGGAAAGAAACCAGCTGAATTATTTAGTCTAATTCGTATCGCGGTTAGCTTTGCTCCGTTTAGTCCAGCCCTTAATCTTACACTTGAAGTAATAGGTCGCGAAAAAACTCTTGCTCGCCTTAATGCGGTTGCAAGAGCAATCTAAACTCGCCACAAGAATTAATTAGAAGTGAATAAATATATTTTTGAATTCTATAAAAAGCTATTACAACGAAACGGCAATCGAGCGAACCTGCTGGTTAGTCAAACGCTCGCCAGTAAAGCTAAGTTTATATACTACTCCGCCATTTACCCAGGCTGCCCCAGTACTACCAATATAAATAGTCAGACCCTGTTCCCTTACGATAGAATAGTCGTCCTTAAATTCCGGCTTGATGTAGTTCGATAATAAGGCGTTCGAGTCCCAAGCTGATTTTTCCTCGATGATAGTAAAGCCATCACTCGAAGAACCGGACTTCAAGAATTTTAATGTTATTTTTCCGTTTTCTGAAGTTATTTCCGACAAATTATAACCGCGCGGTATATAACCTGGATAAGTCGCATCAATTCCGGTCTGCATAGCGGCTACCTTTAGGGAAATATCTGGCATATTTAGGTTAACGAAATAAGCAACGGCAAAAATTATCGCGGCTGCACAAGAAAGCGCTAACATGACACGCCCGGCCCCAAAATGCATCTTGCTCGCCTTTTTCTTATTCTCGCTAGCTACCGTTTCAGATATAGTCGGTGTATTAGCGGCACTGGCTAAAGCCTTCTGAATCGCTCTATCCTTTAGCTCCTTGGCGGTCATTTTCGAGACCAAAGGTTGTTGTGCCTGCATGGCTCGCGCCTGCATTCTTTCTTTAGCAATCGCCTGAATAGCATGATCTCTTGCCGGCTGATCGATAATTTGCGCTGTTCTCGCCGGTTGAACTTCGCTTCCATCACTCACCCTAACGTTTATCCTCGTCGAGGCAAAATGCTGTACTCTTGGACTCTTCCTTACATCCATAGTCACATCGGTGTTTCTCATAGGTCGCTTTACATACTTCCGATTAAGGGTCGTAGAAGCCTGAACCTTTCGATGTGTATTTATCGCCACTCGGTCAGATTGTTGCATTTTTCGATATTACCTCGCTTATTCTTATATCTATCATA
>JAGCAL010000083.1 GCA_017652715.1 Candidatus Saccharimonadota bacterium
ATCAAATCTCTTTACGATGACGGTAACCTTTCGCTGCCTCAGCACCCTGAGTTTATATCAACCTTGATTAAACTTAACGATGATATACTCTCTAAAACCTATTTTTCCTGGTTCGGTGAGCGGCAACAGCATGGCGAAGATATGCAATTTATACCACCAGATTACGCTGGTCTAGATCCGGAAAAAACAATGCGTTTTTACTATAGATTTATGGTGACTCAAGACGTCTCGATAAGGCGCATGCTTGCTACGGAGCTACTCGAATCATTCCCTACCTAATTTACGGATGCTACTGGCATCCGTTTTTTATATTCAACCAATAAAAAAAGATTCGAAGAACGAATCCATATCCCTTAAAGCATACTCGCTAGAGTGTGGCGGAAGCGAGAGGATTCGATTGGAGCGAAGCGACAAACGAATCCAACTTTTTTATGTGTTCCGTAAGGAACATGGCGGAAGCGAGAGGATTCGAACCTCCGAGACCCTTAGGGGGCCCACACGATTTCGAGTCGTGCGCCTTCAACCACTCGGCCACGCTTCCGCTGTTAATTATACCATAAATCATGCTATAATAAAGGGTATGAATCAGGTCTTCGGCTTCTGGCTCGGCTTTATCATTATCTCCGCGGTGGGTACAATCGCACATTTCCTCTACGATTGGACTAATCACAACAAAATTATCGGCCTTTTTGCCGCCGTTAATGAATCTACATGGGAGCACATCAAAATCGCCCTTACCCCTACTTTTCTCTGGTGTATCTTCGACGGTTTTTTCTATGGCGAAAATCCTAGCTATTTTTTTGCCAAACTCCTCTCCCTGATTTTTATAGTTGCTTTCATTCCGTTAGTCTTTTACTCTTATCGTAAATTCGCTAAAAAATCGATCCTCCTCATAGACATTACGATATTTTACCTATCAATTCTTTTTAGCCAACTCATTTTTTATGTCATAATTAACTTAATTTCCGTTCCGTATGTCGTCTCATTCTTCTCCTGCATCGGCTTATTTATCTTTTTCGGCTGCTACATGACCTTAACCTTAGAGCCAATTCGCAACTTCATTTTTCGCGACCCGATTACGAATCGCTATGGTTTCAAAGCTCACTCTAATCCATTCAAGCACAAGAAGAGAAAGTAATTTTTACAACAATTCGAAAATTATGGTATAATAATATTGTCACCTATCCGGTGATGCTCATTTAATTTCTAGGTGGATGTTTTTGATTATCTCAAATCATCCACATCATGTGCGCCCGTAGCTCAGCTGGATAGAGCGTTTGCTTGCGGAGCAAAAGGTCGTAGGTTCAAATCCTGTCGGGCGTACCAAATAAAAAGAAGGTCCAGAGGACCTTGTTTTTTATTTTACCTTTTTCTGATATTCAGAAAGATCAATATCTTTATGTAGCGTCCAATAAGCATGCGCATACTCAATATGATCAGAAGAATTATACCATTGAAAGAATTCATCCCTGTGTTCTTTAAGATAACGGTAAGCCGCATCCTCATTCCCTTTCCCCGCACAACTAGCCACTTCTTTCATAATTCGCTCATCATTGAGTATAAGAGAGAATCTAAATAACGCACCATATGTATCCTCTTCGCATTCTTTTTTGTGCCCATATGAGGGATGATGAATATGGTCAGGCTTATACTCGAACTCAAAATTTTTTAATAGCTCTTTCGCCACCTTCCCTACAGAGGCAACACATTTTATATTTGGAAAAACTTCCAAAAAAAGCTTCAAAAACATCTGGCCAACCTTAAGCTCAGCCTTGTTCGGCTTGCGATTGGATTTAAGATTACCCTCTTTGTGCGGATGAAACGGAAACGCATTCCAAATTAAAACGTCTACATTATGACTATATTTATCTATAGCGCCTTGCAAAAACCTAGAAGAAATCTCTCCAGAATCACTCGTAAACGGTACGCCAGTCCTAGCACAACCCTTATATCCGGGCGCCTCACCGACTAAAAGAATCTGAGTATCCCCATGTTTTTCTAGATAATTCTTCAAATTTTCACGACACTTTTTCGCAGACACAGAATTGCCACGATACATATTAAAAACCGTATCGCTACCTTCATATTCGGTTAATTTCTCAATAAACTCATCTATACTCACAAACTAGTTATATCATAATAATACTCTTAAATATAGTTATGACTTCTCGCACTAAGGTGTACCATTGTGAAACAAAGCCTTCTTTAAGACCTTTTTTGAAAGCCACATTAAATTGATAAAAACGCTCATGTTATAATAAATAAGGATGTTTGAAGAATTTAACCTTACTGCTTTTTATATTATTTCGCAAATTTTTGCAGTTTTAAGTATCATTTTTGACTTAGTTGCCGCACAAAGGCGGAAGAAAGTTGATCTTCTTAAAATGGATACTTTGGCGGCCTTCTGCTCTTCTTTACATTATGTCTTTCTTGGTGCCTGGTCAGGGTTAGCCAGTAAGATTATCACTACTATAAGGAATGCTCTTGCAGTTTATCAGACTACGCATAAGAATAAAAAAAGCAAATTAATCCTAATCGTTTTTGTTTTGGCATATATTATTATGGGTATTCTGACCTTTAATTCAGTTTTTTCAATTTTGCCAATACTTGCTCCTTCAATATACACTATTGTTATTTATACTAGTGATGTAAAGAAAATACGTTATGCTGTAGTGATTTCCAATCTGCTTTGGCTGATTTACGATATCCACTTACTATCCATTGCTGGTATTTTGGCTGAAACAATCATAATAATTAATGGCCTCGTTGCCATTTATCGTTATAGGAAGAAGAATAAATAAGGCAGGCAATCATCATTCGCATAATCCCCTTAAATATAGTCATAACCTCTCTCAACAGGGTGTACCAAACTTATGCCTTTATTCCGCTCCTGGGGAACGGTATTTTTTTATTGCATCCGCAAGGGCTTGATGCCCTAACACAGAACAATGAAATTTATGTTTTGGCAAAGTCCCTAAATAATCGTCAATGTCTTTTGCCGAAATCTCAAGAGCTTCTTCTAATGATTTACCTTTTGCAA
>JAGCAL010000084.1 GCA_017652715.1 Candidatus Saccharimonadota bacterium
AATAAATTCATTAATGTCATGCACGATTAAATCAGGGCCGTCAAATTCACGACGAGAAATGACGATGTTTTTGCGTTTCGGAAGCTTTCCTGGCAAAGAATCCCAGGTTTTTCTGCCCATGACGACTTTATGACCCGTAGTCGTTTCACGGAAGAATTTCATATCTTCTTTGATATGAAAAACTAGCTTGTTATCGATTCCGAGTTCGTTGTTCTTTCCGATTGCCGCAATAATACAAAACATGTTTACTCCGTAACTGGCATTTTAATGACTCCGAGATTTTTGTAGTCATCTAGCCTGATATCCTTTAGTTCGCGCGAGCTGTCAAATTTATAGAAATCTTTGATTCTCGGGTTTAGCCAAAGCTTTGGCGCCGGCGGCAACTTCCCGTTTTTTACGGCCTTATCGTAGCGCTCGATTTGTTCGCGGATGCCGTCGATTTGATTCTCGTAAATATGTGCGTCGTTAGTTATAAAGGTAAATTGACCGGGCTTAGCGCCGACGGTTTTAGCAATCAAACAGCAGAGCGTTGCGTATTGGACAACATTAAAAGGCAAACCAAGTGGAACATCGGACGAGCGCGACGTAACTAGTAGATTCAGTCTGCCGTCGATTAGATTCCATTGCGTATTCCAGACACAGCTCGGCAAAGCCGCAGTTTCGAGCCACTCGTTTTGCCAGAGGGAAAGCACCATGCGACGATTGCCGGGGTTTTCTTTCAAAGTTTCAATTAGATTGCCGATTAAATTATATTTTTTTACAATCCAGCCATAAGCGGTCCCGATAGTATGTGCGAAATCTTCGGGCGGAAGGTCGGGATGGCGCTCAGCGTAGATTTCGTTAATGTTTCGCCCCTGATATTCACCGGATTTATTAATTTCCCATTCATTCCAAATTTTTACGCCGCGCTCTTTTAGCCAACGAACATCGTTAGAAGCCTGTTGATAAATCCATAGAATTTCTAGGACTGCCGTCTTAAAGCCGACCTTCTTCGAAACAAGAATTGGGAACTCTTCGGATAAGTCGAACTGCAGGACTTGGTGGGGTAGACGAATTGTCGCCGCCCCGGAAGAGGCCTGGGCAGTATGGTCAGGAATCGCCGAGGCTACCGTAGACGAACGGGTATCTTTTTTCTTGTAATTCGTGATTTTCTCGCCATGATCCAGAATTCGCCGACAAAGTTCTATATACTGGTCATCAAATTTACTCATAAAACCTCCTTTTTTATTATTATAGCATGAAAAAAGCCTCGGGCTAGTCCGAGGCTTTAGAAGGAGGGGGATATCGCGTGTAATTTTAGCTGAGCGATTCATAATCTTTTTCGCGCCAACCATACCATTCGCCTTTGTTGGCGATGAGTGTAATCATGACCATCATAGCGGTGAAAAAGCCGGTGTCGTCCATTTTGGTTAACCCACGCTTGATATATGATGCAGTCCATACCTCACTGGCCTTATACGCTCCAGTACCATGACAGGTGCAGAACGACATGATTTCCCGATCGTGATTGGAAATATCGTCGTCATTCCAGTATTTTACGGGCGACAGGCCAGCCATATCGTATGCCAGGGTTTCCGGGATTGCCGAGATTTTGTCAGCGAGATAAAGGAGCCGACCAGCCAAACTAGACTGGGCTGCCATCTGTGCCAAAACCTCTTTGACTTTTTCCTCGAACTCTTTTTCCCGCGGAGGAGCCAAGCAACTATATCTTACATGATATTCACGCTCCTCTTCGTTTTTCGCTACATCGTCGCGGTCACCGTTATCCGGTATGTCACCAGTTTCAAGTTCAGGCAAATCATGACGCCGTGCGGCTTCCATAAGCACACGGTATGAATACCCGAAAGTATAATAGGTTGCATCCTCATCACAGCAGAAGTTGATTGCAGAATCAAGCACCGTCTCCATGATGTAGGTGTGAGCGGCAACCGAAGCCCAAGCTACCTGCTCCTGCGCTAAATGATAGCGCTCGATATAGGAGCGCTGCAGCAATGCAAGGTCGGCGGCTTCCATAGCCCGCCATGCGATGTTGTAAATCTCAGAAGGAAGAGTATTCCGGAGGCGCGACCAATCTTTGCCCGCCAAGGCTTCTTCTTTCTTGATGATATTCATATATCTTTTAATAATGATCGGGTAACACAAAATATCCACCTCCTTGTTAATGTGCGAATCCCCCTATGTTTCTTTATTATAGCATAGAAACTCTCCCCTGTAAATGTTCGCACTATGCGATGATATATGGGGTTATGATTGACAGAATAACTAAAGTATGCTATAATTAGGGTATAAATTGGTCAGAGTAAGGAGCAAAATGGCGAAGCGCCTTTTTTTGATGGTATTAATCAGTTTTATTGGGGTAGCGATAAGCCCCAGCCTTTTAACGGCAAGTAATCACGATTATTTTCCGATTAAAGGGCCGGATTTTAATGCGGTTGAGACAATTATACCGGAGCCGGAGCCAGAAGTCGAGCCAGAGCCGGAGGTTGTATCAGAATCAAAAGTAGTAGAGACGAAGCCCGCCGTCGAACAGAAAGCCGTCGCTACGCCGGCTTCCTACGCTACGATCGAAGTCGCTCCGGCGCCAGTTGTACCAAAAACTGTCAATTATACGGTTTCTTTTTATGTCAACAGTTTAGATGAATATTCGAGAACCG
>JAGCAL010000085.1 GCA_017652715.1 Candidatus Saccharimonadota bacterium
CGTCACTACGTTTTTCTAAAACCCGCTCAATAGTCTCACGAGAAATTCCTTTCTCAACTAATTCCATTCCGAGCCGCTTCTTTGAAATTCCCTTCTTAACAAATCGATTCTCAACATAATACTCGGCAAACTTTTCGTCATCAATATATCCTTTCGAAATCAAACGCAAAATAATCTCGTCAGAAAACTTAGACATATCTTCCGAAGAACGCCTACGAATACTACAAGAACCTTGCGACGAATCTCGCGAAGATGAACCCGAAGAAGACGCCCTAAGCTTTCTATATAAATAATCCTTTACTTCTTTAACCGACCTAGGTCGGAGTAAAACCCATTCTAAAGTCCTCTGATATAGTTTCCCAAACTCCGAAGCGGATTTTAACTCATTAAGCTTCTCGAGTGTAATCTCTAAACCGACTTTAAGTTTATAATCTACGATCTGCGAAACATCTAAAGAAAACTCATATTTTTCATTCAAAAAAACATTAACCCGATTAGGATTCTTTACCCCCTGCTTTAAATTCGTAATCTTATAAGTATCCATGCATTTTTAGCCAATCCGTAAGGCAGTCATAAGTCAAATGGTCTTTCTGTAGGGGCGGCTTCGCTTCGGTATGCCAAAAATTATTCAATTCATCGTACGGAACCCACTTAACTTCCGAAACTTCATGATCGTTAAACTTAAAATCGTCTGGCCGATCAAAATAATCAACGCAAAAGACCCAAGCAAAACGATTTTTATAAAACGGACGCATCGTCACAAAATATAAATCCTCGGCCGAAATTTTCGCCCCAATTTCCTCATAAGTCTCCCGAATCGCTGCCTCGACTAAACTTTCTCCTAAATTAATATGTCCGCCCGCCGAAATATCATAATATCCAGGAAATCTATCGACGGTCTCTGCCCGCTTTTGCCAGAGCACTTCTAAAACGCCATCCTTTACCCGATATAAAAATATTACAGCAACTCCGACAATTTCGTCACTACCCGAACATTCCGGATTATCACGAGCCGACTCCCACCCGACCCCAGGTATCGGCTCCCCGTTTGGATAATAAAGCTGCCAAATCTCGTCGTGATGCATTTATTCTTCCGCTTTTGCTTTCCCGCGAACTTTAGCCTCAATCTCCGCCATAAGTTCCGGTTTCTCGCGGAACAATTTCTTTACCGCTTCACGCCCTTGACCTAAAGTCTCGCCATTGTACTTAATAAACGCCCCTGCCTTTTCTAGAACACCAAACTGTACCCCAAGATCCAGTACATCTCCCGACTTCGAAATCCCCTCGTTATACATAATATCAAACTCAGCAGTCCTAAACGGCGCCGCAATCTTATTCTTTACTACCTTAATCTTCGTTCTATTTCCTGAGATATTATCGCCTTCCTTAATTTGTCCAATTCGACGAATATCTACCCTTACCGACGCATAGAACTTTAATGCGTTACCGCCCGTCGTCGTCTCTGGATTTCCGAACATTACTCCTATTTTCATCCGAATCTGATTAATAAAGATCACCGTAGCTCGCGATTTTGAAATAATACCCGTGAGCTTTCTCATCGCTTGCGACATCAGTCTCGCTTGTAAACCCATCTGCGAATCGCCCATATCGCCATCAATTTCGGCCTGCGGAACTAACGCCGCTACCGAATCGACCACGATTAAGTCTACCGCATTAGATCGAACTAATGTCTCACAAATTTCAAGAGCCTGTTCGCCATTATCCGGCTGCGAAATCAGAAGATTCGCCGTATCTACACCAATCTTTTTTGCATATGCCGGATCTAAAGCATGTTCCGCGTCGATAAACGCCGCTTGTCCACCCTGCTTTTGAATTTCCGCAATCGCATGTAGAGCTAAAGTCGTTTTACCCGAAGATTCTGGCCCATAAATCTCGATGATCCTTCCCTTCGGCCAGCCTCCACCGAGCGCCAAATCTAACGACAAAGATCCAGACGGTAAAAGTTCCACATCCATCTTCGGCGTCTCTCCAAGCTTCATAATCGCACCGTCGCCAAACTGCTTTGTGATTTGCGCCATCGCCAACTTTAAAGCTTCGGACTTCCCGTCGTTTTTTCCATCACCCTTATTATCGTTTTTCTTTTCTGTCACCGCATCCTTTTTTGTCATAATAGTATTACCTTTCCTTACTTATTATATATAATATCTTAAAATAGAAATAGAGTTGATTTATACATTAATGTATGGTAGAATCAATTTAGTTTAGGTTAATTTCTCTTCGCTTTGCGAGGAGAAATTTTTAGTTTAATAGTAACTTTTATGTTTTCTACTTCAACCTCCATAAACCTCCTTTCTCCTAACCATTGTTTTAAAACATCACCAACCCTATTTCTAAATCCTATGTAACACACGAATAATTAAGTTTCAACCCGGTTTTCTATTTTTTAATCGCTTAGGCTTATTATAAATGAAATAGTCTTTTTAAAAAAAGCATAAAAAGTCTTGACATAACTAAAAAAAGCGATATAATGGCGGTAGAGTAAAGAGTTATACAAAAACGGAAAACAAATTGGCTAAATATAATTTGGTTGGCTAATATATCGCCACACTTTAAATAATATAAACAAAGGAACAAAATGTTTAAACTATCACGCCGGGCCAACGTCCTTAGAGTTCTAGGCATACTAGCAGTCGTAGTAATTACTATTACGACGGTCTTGGTCTTAAAAAAACAAAATCAAGACAACATAGAGGTTAATGCAATCTCATCCGCTAATGACCCAGTGTATATCGATACATTTCCTGAGAGTGATGGATATATTAGTTATGGCGACTACTCCACCCCGAGACTCAAAATTGCAAACGGCGACGATTATAATGATATCATTACAGAAGTAGCATTCTGCACACTACCTAGTCGCTCAAGAATCCCCGTCAATGGAAGAGTTAAAACAACGAGACCTTCAGGTGTCAGCGAAAATGATTTTCTAAAAATGAAATTAATGATATTTATATTTCTACGTGGTTATTACGATAACATATCCAACCCCGCTAGCGTAGCAGCAAAAACTGCCGGAGATATGATTTTTGGTATTTTCTCAACAAATGTTAGTCAAATGAGTCTAGACCTAAAACGTGCATATACGCACGCAATTATTTCATTCATATATGATGAATCCGATGCTAGAACCTATTACACAGCCACTGACCCCACCAGCGATATACTAGCAAAACTCAGCCGTGCGAAAAATCAACTCGAATATTTGATTAATGAAAATGACAATGCCGTCGCAGCTGCAAGAAATTACAAATTGTTTTACGTAAAAGGAAGTGAAAGTGATAACCAGCAAGACGTATTCTGGATCGAAAGCAACCCTCAATACGGTAAAATCACAGTAAACAAAGAAGATAGCGCAACGGGTGAAACTCCACAAGGTAGCGCCAGTTTTAATGGTATCAAATTCACAGTCTTCAATGCATCTGGCTTCACAATATATAACGAAAGCACTGGAAATTATTATCCCAACAATGAAGCCATAACAACCAAAACATTAACCGGAAACAACCGAACCGTAACATTTGACAATCTACCAGCCGGTCCAGGAATAAAATACCAAGTAAGAGAAACAGCCACAAATGCATCTTATCAAATAAACACAGAAGAAATTCCACCTGCTGAGCTTGACGAAGAAGGATCTAATGTGAACCTGCTCTTCAAAAACGATATTACAAAAATAGACATCGAAGTCAACAAATACGATTCTGCTACTCACAGCAGTACTCCTCAGGGCAATGCTTCATTCGAAGGTGTAAGGTTTGAATTATACTTAGCGGAAAACCAAAATCCAATTCGTATAGGTATGATGAATATACAGCCAGGAAACATGATTACCTATAAAGAAATTAGTGGTTCCGGAAACAGTGTAACTTTTGATAATCTTCCTTATGCCGAATACAAAATCAAAGAAGTCATACCTGGCACAGGCTATGAAGAAAACGACGATACAGCACTCGTCGAGCCAGATGACCCCATCGCACGTTTCGATAATACTCCGAAATACGGTAAAATCGTCATTAATAAAGTAGATAGCTCCACAAACAGTTGCACAGGCGCATTTGAAGGTACAACCTTCAAAATTATAAATGACTCTGAAAACGCCATACGTTACATTAAAAACGGCACCCCTATAAACATCCCCGGCAAACATGAAGGCCAACAAACCGACCGCGAAATCGACACGCTAACCTTGGGGGCGGGTCAATGCAAAGCAGAAATCAGCGGCCTACCATACGGAAGTTACATCATC